>JAITHX010000150.1 GCA_031279735.1 Prevotellaceae bacterium | reverse complement strand
TACGAATCAATTACGAATTACGAATCAATTACGAATTACGAATTACGAATTACGTCCTGTCTCGTCTGTACGTCCGAAGCCGGTCGTAATTCGTAATTCGTAATTCGTAATTCGTAATTGATCCGAAGGTCGTAATTCGTAATTCGTAATTCGTAATTGATTTCGTTATTCGTAATTCGTAATTATCTTTGCACGCTCGAATGTAGAAAATTTAACGACAAATGGACACTCTGATAGAAAAATCGTACAGAAAGGTACGGGAGACGGACACTCTTTTTGTTCGCGGCATAATGGATAAAATCGACTGGAACGATCGTCTGATAGGCATTCGCGGGGCAAGAGGCGTGGGAAAAACAACGCTTTTGCTGCAACGCATGAAAAAAATTGCAGACAATAATGCTGCCTCCGCCTGTCTTTATGTTTCGCTCGACAATCTGTGGTTTGCCGAACACAGCTTGCTGGATTTGGCGGACTTTTTTGTAAAGCGGGGAGGCAAGTTCCTCTTTCTCGACGAAGTGCATAAAAATCCAATATGGTCGCAGGCAGTTAAAAACCTCTACGACGATTTTCCCGATTTGAAAATTGTTTTTACCGGTTCTTCGCTTCTTGAAATTCTGAATGCCCGCGCCGATTTAAGTCGCAGAGCTATTGTGTACGAAATGCAGGGGCTATCGTTCCGCGAGTTTTTGAATATTTCGCAAAAAACAGATTTCAAAGAAGTGTCGCTACAGGATATTTTGAAGAACCAGAAAGAGATTTCGGATATGGTTTTGTCCGAAATAAAGCCTCTGCAATTTTTCGGAGATTACCTGAAATACGGCTACTATCCGTTTTTCACCGAAGGAATTGCACGGTACTCCTATCGGCTTGAGGAAATCGTCAATCTGATTCTCGAAGTGGAGTTGCCTTTTCTGCGGGGCATCGAAACGGCTTACATTCCGAAAATCAAGCAGCTTTTGCAAATTGTTGCCGAATCCGTTCCTTTTATTCCGAATATCGACGGCTTAAGCAAACGCATCGCCATTCAAAGGAACACACTTTTATCTTATCTCTATCACTTGCGCGAAACGAAACTTACCATCCATTTGCACAAGGATGTTCAGGGAATCAACAAACTGCAGAAGCCCGAAAAGATTTATCTCGAAAATCCCAATCTGGCTTACGTGCTGGCGGAAGCAAATACCGATATCGGCAATATTCGCGAGACTTTTTTTCTTAATCAGCTGTCGTTTAATCACAGAGTCGAATATCCGAATCATGTATCGGACAATGCTTATGTCGCCGCCGACAATATCGAATATGGTTTCGACAGGAAAATCCCGCTGTGGCAATTTGGGTTTCTGTATTGAATTGGGGTATATGGAAATAATTAACAGCAAATAAAAATAATAATAAACAATATGGCAATAAGCGGAATAAGAATAAAAGACTTTTTTGTTTTCAAAGGCGAATTTACCGCTCGATTCTGCTCCGGGGTAAATATATTTACCGGCGGGAACGGAACGGGAAAAACCACTCTTCTGCGCGCAATTGCAATCGAGCATAAAAACAAACACGTTTTTATACCCGCCGGCGATATGCTCGAACATACCGAACTGTATCCCATGGATAGACAATATCGCTTGACATACAACGACTCGGAAATAGAAATCATTGGAAGCGCGACGCTTCCGGTCACAAATGAAATCACGCCAAACGCCGCGAAAACATTAGACAGAATAAAGTCTGTCATTGGAGGAGAAGCGGTTTATGAAAACGGCGCTTTCCTTATTGTAAAATCCGATGGCGCAAAAATCCCGTTTGTATTGGAGGCAAAAGGCTTTCGAAAGTTTGGATTATTATGGAAATTACTTCGCAACGGATTGCTTGAAAGCGAAAGCGTACTGTTCTGGGACGAGCCGGAAAACAGCCTGAATCCGGAACTTATACCCGTTCTTGTCGATATTCTGCTCGAATTGTCGCGAAACGGCGTGCAGATATTCATTGCGACACACAGCGAAATATTTGCAAGTTATTTTTCCGTTAATCAACAGAAATGCGACAGCGTAATGTTTTATTCGCTGTATAAAGACGAACGGGGAGAAATCAAAGCGGACGCAAACGAGCGTTTCGATTTGCTCGAACAAAACAAATTGATGGAAGTGCCTGTAAAACTCTATGAAAAACAAATTGAAAAAGGATTTGGAAACGGTTAGTGCGATCACGGAAAGCGGTATGAATTTTGTCGCCGACAATACTTTTCATATAGAGAGATCGGATATTTACACGAAATTAAAAAACAGCATAAAAACGGTTGAGTTTATCCGGTCTAAAGATGATTATCTTTTGTTTGTGGAAGCAAAATCGTCTTTCCCGAATCCAAATAACCCTGAAAGTTCTGAAAAATTTCAATCGGCGATTGATGATATTTGCGACAAATTTACTCATTCGTTAAATTTATATGCGTCAATTGCAATTGGCGCTAACGGACAACTTCCGTCCGACTTCAAGCCGGCAGTCAAAGTATCTCTGAATTTTATTCTTGTAATAAATAATTTTGAGTTAAGGTGGTGTGTGCCGATTGAAAAAGCGCTAATAAATCAACTTAGCAAATCAAAATGTATCGCAAAAATATGGAAACCGAACATATTTGTTTTAAATAATGAAATGGCTTTAAAACAAAATTTGACTTACGGACAATAAAAAAAATAAAATATATGCCAGAATCACAAAACATAGAATACAAATCAATTTGGAAAGATGAATATCTGAAATGGATATGCGGTTTCGCCAACGCGCATGGCGGCAAAATTTTTGTCGGCAAAGAAGACGACGGTACGGTAGTCGGCTTGAAGAATTACAAAAAATTACTGGAAGACCTGCCCAACAAGATAACAAGCGTCTTGGGCATTGTTTGCGATGTGAATTTACACGAAGCAGCCGAAGGCGAATTTATAGAAATCGTTGTTGAGCCGCAGCCCAATCCGGTAAATTACAAGGGCGAATACCATTTTCGCAGCGGCAGCGTCAAACAGGAGTTAAAAGGAATGGCTTTAGACAAGTTCCTGCTGAAAAAACAAGGCAGGCATTGGGACGGCGTACTGGTTCCCAATGTTTCGCTCAACGACTTGAAGTCCGAAACTTTTGACTTTTTCCGCAAAAGAGGCATTAAAAACAACCGGCTTGGCGAAGACGCATTATTCGACACCAACGAGCTTTTACTCGAAAACATGCAGCTTATCGAAAACAACTGTTTGAAACGCGCCGCCGTTTTACTTTTCCATCCCAAACCCGAAAAGTTCGTGACTAATGCTTATATAAAAATCGGTTATTTTGAATCGGACAGCGATTTGCGTTTTCAGGACGAAATACACGGCAATCTTTTCGAGCAGGTCGAAAAGACAATGGAACTGCTTTTTACCAAGTATATAAAAGCGATGATCAGCTATGAGGACATCTACCGCGTGGAAACATACGAATATCCAAGGGTAGCCGTTCGCGAAGCAATTCACAATGCTGTTGCCCACAAGGATTATACAGGCGCAACGCCCATTCAAATCAGTGTTTATAAAGATAAGATTATGATTTGGAATTTCGGACAGCTTCCTGAAAACTGGACGATTGACACATTGCAGGAAAAACATTCGTCCGTACCTTACAACCCCTGCATTTCCAACGCCTTTTTCCGTATCGGTTATATTGAAGCATGGGGACACGGAATACGCAAAATGAACGAACAGTGCGCAAAAGCGGGATTGCCGCCGCCCCTGTATTATCACGCAAGTTCGGGCTTTTGGGTAGTTTTCCGCAAGGACGAACTCAACGAAGACGTTTTGCGCGACAAGGGACTTAACGAACGACAAATAAATGCAGTTTTATATATGAAGGAAAAAGGAAAAATCACCAGCGGCGCCTACCGGATGCTAAATTCCGTATCGAAAAGGACTGCCGCAAATGATTTGCTGGAATTGACCGACAAGTACAATTTGCTTAATAATGTCGGTTTTGGAGCTGGCAGTTATTACGAACTGAAATCGGGCAAGAAATTAAAAATCGAGAATTAAGAATTAAGAAATTGGGTAAGATCATTGTTGCGGGCATAGGACCCGGAGGCAAGGAAGACATAACGCCGGCCGTGCGCGAGGCGTTGAGAACCGCCGATGTGATTGTCGGCTACAGGTATTATTTCAGATTTGTCGAGGATATGCTGAATCCGGACGCCCTCTGTATCGACACCGGAATGACGAAGGAACGGGAACGCGCCGAAGAAGCATTCAGTCATGCGGAGGGCGGGAAAACGGTTTGCGTTGTCAGTTCGGGCGATTCGGGGATTTACGGAATGGCTCCGCTGATCCTTGAAATGAAAACCGAAAAGCGGTCGGATGTTGCGGTTGAGGTTTTGCCGGGCGTCAGCGCCTTTCAGAAGGCGGCGGCTTTGCTTGGCGCTCCCGTCGGGCATGATTTCTGCGTCGTCTCGCTGTCCGATCTGATGACGCCGTGGGAACAAATCGAGAAGCGAATCGTTGCCGCCGCTTCCGCCGATTTCGTGACGGCGGTCTATAATCCGAAAAGCAAGGGAAGGTATTGGCAGCTTTACAGGCTGAAGGAGGTTTTTCTGAAATATCGCTCGCCGTCCACTCCGGTGGGATACGTGAGGCAGGCGGGACGCGAAGAGCAGGCTATCAAGGTTGTCGATCTGGAGCAATTCGATGTCGAGGACACGGATATGTTTACCGTGATACTGATAGGCAATTCCCGCTCGTATGTTTCCGCCGACGGCGGGATAGTAACGCCGCGCGGCTATTATCGGGAGGAGGACGAGGAAGAGGAGGATGCAAATGTGGGTCGAAACATAATGATCCGCAGTTTTCGGACTATAGAAGCCGAGTTGAAGAACGGCGACGCGGCGTTCGATAAGAAATGGGCTTTGCTTCACGCCATACATACAACCGCCGATTTCGAGATGGAGACTTTGCTTTACGCCGATCCTCTGGCGGTGAAGACGCTATACGACGCCGTGCGCGACGGGCGGATAAATACGGTGATAACCGACGTGACTATGGCGGCGGCGGGCATTCGCAAGGGAGCGATCGAGCGGCTGGGGGTCAGCGTCAAGTGTTATCTGCACGACGAACGGGTAGCCGACCTTGCTAAAGCGCGAGGCATTACGCGCGCTCAGGCAGGAATCCGTCTGGCGGCGGAAGAACACCCCGACGCTCTGTATGTGTTTGGCAATGCGCCCACCGCGCTGATGGAACTGTGCGAGCTTATCAGGAAGGGAAAAGCCGCGCCCGCCGGCATTGTCGCCGCTCCGGTGGGGTTCGTCAACGTGTGCGAATCCAAATACACGGTCAAATCGTTTGCAAACATTCCGAAGGTGATCATAGAGGGACGCAAGGGCGGAAGCGGTCTGGCCGCCACACTGGTCAACGCCATACTCACGCTCGACGACGCCGAAAAACTACAACCCGGAAGAGATGTCTGACAAGTCTGGCACAAAGGAACAGCTTCGTCCCATCATGTTTGCGGGAACGGGAAGCGACGTGGGCAAGAGCGTGATAGCGTCGGCATTCTGTCGCATTTTCCTACAGGACGGCTACAATCCCGCTCCCTTCAAGGCTCAAAACATGTCGCTCAATTCCTACGCCACTCCCGAAGGTTTCGAAATAGGGCGCGCACAGGCGGTGCAGGCTGAGGCAGCAGGAATAGCATGTCACACAGACATGAATCCCATTCTGCTGAAGCCTTCGGGCGACAGGGTTTGTCAGGTGGTGCTTAACGGAAAGCCCGCCGGCAATCGCGACGCTTACGATTATTTCAAAAAGGAGGGACGCGAGATTCTGCGCGGCGAGGTGAACGCCGCTTTCGACCGTCTTCGCCGGCGCTACAGTCCCATTGTGATGGAGGGTGCCGGAAGCATTGCGGAAATAAACCTGCGCGAGACTGATCTGGTCAATATGCCTATGGCGTTACATGCGGGGGCGAGCGTCGTGCTGGTTGCGGACATAGACAGGGGCGGCGTCTTCGCTTCGGTTTACGGTTCGCTCATGCTGCTCGACGCTACGGAGCGCAAGCATGTGAAGGGAATTATAATCAATAAATTCAGGGGCGACATCCGGCTGTTTGAATCCGGCGTCGAAATGCTGGAGACGTTATGCGGAATACCCGTGATCGGGGTTATTCCCTATTTCAGGGACATACATATAGAGGAGGAGGATTCCGTTGCGCTCGGCGCTAAGAATCGGGGCGGGACGCGGGGCAAGGTCAACGTTGCGGCAGTTCTGCTGCGTCATCTGTCCAACTTTACCGATTTCAATGTGCTGGAGCGCGATCCCCGCGTGCATCTGTATTATACCAACAATACCGACGAGCTGGAAAAAGCCGACATAATTGTCATTCCCGGAACAAAAAACACTCTGTCCGACCTGCATGAGCTGAGGCGGAACGGAGTTGCACGAAGCATCGTCGCGGCGCGCAGGGCGGGGGCGACGGTGATAGGAATATGCGGCGGGTATCAGATGATGGGGCTGGAAGTTCGCGATCCGGAGCGAATCGAGGGTGACGCGGAACTGCTGCCGGGGCTGGGACTGCTGCCCGTCGTCACCGTTATCGGACGCGAAAAGCTAACCCGACAAGTGCGCTTCTCGTTTCTCGATTCGCAATCGCAATGCGCCGGATATGAAATACACATGGGAACGACCTCGCCCGCCGACGGCGCCGCGTTCAGCCGGTTCAGTCCGCTCAATCGACTCGACGACGGAACTTTCGACGGCTGTTTCATCGACGAAAGATGTTTCGGCACTTATATCCACGGCATTCTGGACAATGCGGCGGTGGTCGACTACCTGCTTTCGTCCTGCCGCAACGGTGCGACTAACAATGCGACCGACAATGCGATTAACGGCACGACCGATAATCGCCCTTTCGATTACGCGACATTCAGGGAGGAACAGTACGACAAGCTCGCAGCCCATGTACGCAAGCACGTAAACATGAATTTAATATATAAAATGATCAAGCCATGATAAACGGACACGGAGACGACGCATATCTGTATGAAGGGAAAATCGCGAGCAATTTCAGTTCCAACGTCTATACTCGCCAGGACATGTCGGCGCTTGACGAACATTTGGCTTCGGTTGTCCGGTCGATTCATTCCTATCCGGAACCCGACGCCGGTTCGCTCGTCCGCCTGCTGGCGGAACAGCACGAAATCATGCCGGAGAACATTTGCGCGACGAACGGCGCAACGGAAGCAATCTATCTCGTTGCGCAGGCGTTCAGGGGATGCAGGACGGCTATCGTTGTCCCGACGTTCAGCGAATACGAGGACGCCTGCCGCGTCAACGGACATGCATTGAGGTTTTGCGGGAGTTTGAACGACATCGGCGAGGATACGCGACTGGCGTGGCTTTGCAATCCGAACAATCCGAACGGAACTGTCGCCGACAGGATGCTGTTGATTGAAATGGCGGCAAGGCGTCCGGACACTTGTTTCGTGTTCGACCAATCGTATGAATACTTCACCGGCAAAACCATGCTCGGAACTAAGGAGGCGTTGCAGTTGCGCAATGTAGTGCTGCTGCACTCCATGACCAAACGATTCGCCATTCCCGGACTGCGGCTGGGCTATCTGACCGCCGACGGAAACATGATCCGCAGGATAGCCGCCTATCGTATGCCATGGTCGGTGAATCAGCTTGCTGTCGAAGCGGGCAAGTTTTTGGTCGGCAATTCGGCGGAGACGGTGAATATAGCCGAATATCTGGCGGAATCGCGACGGCTGCAGTTCGAACTGTCGAAGATCGACGGTCTGACGGTCTTTCCCTCCGACACGCATTTCTTCCTGTGCCGGACGGCGCGCGGAAAAGCCTCCGAACTGAAACGCCGCCTGATTGAAACCCGCGGCATACTTATCCGAAACGCGGCGAATTTCAGAGGACTGGACGAGGGCTGCTTCAGGATTGCCGCTCAATCGGTCGAGGAAAACAACACGCTCGTAAAAGCCGTTGAAGAATGGATGCGCTTGCAATACTGACTATCCTGCTGCCTCTTGCGGCTGGCTGGACAGCCGATTTGCTTTTCGGCGATCCGGCGCGCCTGCCTCATCCGGTAGTCGGATTCGGCAAAATCATAGCCGCCGGCGAGCGACGGCTGAATAAAGGGCGCGGCAGGACGGCGAAGGGGGCGGTGTTCGCCTGCTCGCTCGTTGCGGGATGTTTCGCTTCCGCGATGTTTGTCCTGCGATGGGCGCACGCCGCGCATCCTTATCTGCACGTCGCGCTATCGGCGGCGGCGGTGTTTTATTGTCTGGCTGGAACAACTCTGATACGGGAAGTCCGGCGGGTGTTCGCCGCAGTGGAGACTTCGACCGAAAACGGACGAAAACAGCTTGCCCGCATAGTTGGAAGAGACACCTCCGAATTGTCGCCGCAGCAGATACGCAAGGCGGCGCTGGAAACGCTGGCGGAAAACTTGAGCGACGGCGTGATTGCTCCGCTGTTCTGGTTTATGCTGGCGGGCATACCCGGAATGTTCGCCTACAAGATGGTAAACACGCTGGATTCGATGATCGGCTACAGGAACGAACGTTATCGGCTGTTCGGACGCTGGGCGGCACGCATCGACGACGCGGCGAACTACATTCCGGCGAGAATCACCGCCGCGCTGATGATAGCCGCATCGGGACGCTTGTCGGCTATTTCGTTCGTTCGCAAATACGGAAGGCAGCACGCAAGCCCGAACTCCGGCTATCCCGAAGCGGCGCTGGCGGGAATTATCGACTGCCGGTTCGGCGGTCCCGCCTCGTACTTCGGACAAACAGTAAACAAGCCTTATATAGGAACCAGCGACAGGGAATTGACGAACCTCGACATGGAACGGGCGATACGGATAAACCGCCGAACGGAAACGCTGATGATTGCGGCGGCGACGGCATATATGATAATACAAACAACACTATGAAATTTTACGTAATAGGCATCAGCGACAGCCCTGAGCCGCATTTCAGCTCCGAAATACAAAACATAGTCGCTTCGCACACCGTCTTTTCGGGAGGAGCGCGTCACCGCGAAATCGTGGCGGGGCTATTGCCCGACGGTTATGCGTGGATAGAAATAGCGCCGCCGCTGAACGATGTGTTCCAACAGTATGAGAGCCACGACGAGATAGTCGTGTTCGCTTCGGGCGATCCTCTGTTCTATGGTTTCGCCTGCACCATCCGGCGGCTCAAGCCCGATGCGGAAATCGTATCGTTTCCGCATTTCAATTCGCTGCAACTGCTGGCTCACCGCATTTCAATGCCCTACCGCGACATGCGCGCCGTATCGCTGACGGGGCGCGACTGGGCGAAATTCGACGAATCGCTCATTGCGGCTTGCGAAACAATAGGCATATTGACCGACAGCAAGGAACATACGCCGTCGGCAATAGCTGCGCGCATGCTGGACTACGGCTACAACAATTATACGATGACCGTAGGCGAACGGCTGGGCAACAGGGCGCTGGAACGAACGCATACATGCACTCCGGAGGAGGCGGTCGGGCAATCGTTCGCTTTCCCCAATTGTCTGATTTTGCAGCGAACGCGCATCCGTCCCCGTCCGTTCGGCATACCCGAAAGCGAATTTCACCTGCTCGACGGACGCGCCAAAATGATTACCAAAATGCCGGTGCGCCTCGTGTTGCTCGGCATGTTGGCTCTGCGGGACAAATCGGTGTTCTGGGACATAGGCTTCTGTACCGGCTCGGTTTCAATCGAAGCCCGCCTGCAGTTTCCACATTTGCAAATCTTCGCCTTCGAGCGGCGCGCCGAAGCCGAAAGACTGATGAACATGAATGCGCGGAAGTTCGGAACTCCCGGCATCAGCGTCCTAATCGGCGACTTTACGCAAGCGGACATTTCGGAACTTCCTAGTCCCGATGCGGTTTTCATTGGCGGACACGGAGGAAAATTGAGCGAAATAGTCGCCATAGTCGCAAATGCGCTGAACGACAATGGCGCGATAGTGTTCAATTCGGTGTCGGACAAAAGCGCCCGCCTGTTCGAGGCGGCGACAGCGGCAAGCGAATTGAATCCGGAACGAAGCATCCGCCTCAAGGCGGACGACTTTAATTCCGTTCTGATTATGAAAGCAACGAAACGAATATGAAAAAAAATGCAATCATTCTCATTTCCGAACGGGGAGCGCCCACGGCGGAAATACTGAAAAAAGAACTCGAAGGCGCTGAACTCTATTCGCTGCCGGATATAAATGCGTCGGCAATACGCATTTCGTCCGTCGAACAATGTGTGTCCGAGCTTTTTCATCGGGTTGACGCCCTTGTCTTCGTCGGAGCGCTGGGTATCTGCGTGCGCTCGATAGCCCCAAGCATCAGGGACAAGCACACCGATCCCGCCGTAGTCGCCATCGACAGTACAGGAAAGTTTGTCATTTCCGTCCTGTCGGGTCATGTCGGGGGCGCCAACGAACTGGCACAGCGACTTGCGCGGGCAACGGGCGGCGAAGCGATAATCACAACCCAATCGGACAACGCGAACCTGTGGGCGCTGGATACTCTGGGCAAAAAGTACGGCTGGGAAACGGAAACCAATGCAGCCGGATTCAACGCTCCTATTGCAGCTTTCGTGAACGGAAAACCCACAGCCCTGCTGCTCGACATAAAGGACAGCGGCACGGATTATATGGAAAGGACTAAACCCGATCACGCGGACGTTTATTACGAATATTCGGCGATAGACACAACGAAATACGAACTGCTCATTGCCGTTACGCCTTATCTGCATCCCGAAGTCGGAATACAGACAATTTATTATCGACCCAAGGTTCTGCATCTCGGAACAGGCTGTCGCCGAAACTGCGATCCCGAAGGCGTAATCGAATATATTGAAAGCGTTGCGGCGGAAAAAGGAATAGCCTTTTCGTCGATAAGGGACATCTCGACCATAGACTTGAAAAAAGACGAAAAACTGACGGAACGGATGCGAACCCATTACGGCGATATGCCTATACGCATATACGCCGCCGAAGAGCTGAAGGACATAGAAGTCGCCAATCCGTCGGAAAGAGTCGAAGCGGCAACCTCCCTCAAGGGAGTTTCCGAAGCGGCAGCGATAAAAAGCGCGGACAACGGATTGCTGATACTTGAAAAACAGAAAGGCGCGCTGAGCAGAGGAAACGAATTTACGTTCGCCGTCGCAATAGAGCGTTCAGCCCTGCGCCGCCGCGGACACATAGAAATAGTAGGCGCCGGACCCGGCGATCCTGATTTAATCTCCGTGAGAGGACGCCGATTCGTCGAAACCGCCGATTTGATACTGTATGCCGGCAGCCTCGTTCCGGCAGAACTGACCGGCAGCGCAAAACAGGGCGCAGTTGTGCGAAGTTCCGCGTCGATGGATTTGGAAGAGCAGTTCAAACTGATGAAGGAGTTCTACGACAGAGGCGAACTTGTCGTGCGGCTGCACACCGGCGACCCCTGCATCTACGGCGCCATACAGGAACAGATGGCTTATTTCGACGCGCACTCCATGTCGTACAACATCACGCCCGGCATCTCCTCCTTTCAGGCGGCAGCCGCCGCGCTGCGCTCGCAGTTCACCATTCCCGAAAAAGTGCAAACCATCATCCTGACCCGCGCCGAAGGACGAACGCCCATGCCCGAAAAGGAAAAGCTGCATTTGCTGGCTCGGTCGCAAAGCACTATATGCATTTTTCTAAGCGCCGCAATAGCCGGCAAGGTTCAGGCGGAACTGCTGGAGCACTATCCGCCCGAAACGCCCGTAGCAGTCTGCTATCGCCTGACATGGAAGGACGAACGCATCTACCGCGGGCAACTGAGCGAACTTGCCGCAATAATAACGAACAATAGCCTTTCGCTCACCACCATGATTGTGGTAGGCGAAGCTATCGACAACCGGCGCGGATTGTCGAAACTGTATTCCGCCCAATTCAAACATCTGTTCAGACCATGAAAAAAATCATACTGATAACCGGCGGTCAGCGTTCGGGCAAAAGCAGATTCGCCATGAACATGGCGCTATCCCTGTCGTCCAATCCCGTCTATATGGCAACGTCGAGAACATGGGACGACGAACACCGCCGGCGCATAGAACGACACAAAGCCGAACGCGGCAACGAATGGACAAACATCGAAGAAGAAACCTCGTTGAGTTCGCGCCAGCTGCAGGACAGAGTGATCCTCATCGACTGCATCACCCTGTGGGCTACAAATTACTTTTTCGACTGCCGGTCGGACGTCGATGCCGCCCTGCGCATCCTCCGGGCAGAGTTCGACAAATTCACACAACAGAACAACACATTCATATTCGTGACCAACGAAATAGGCATGGGCGAAATGTCGCAAAACGACCTGCAGCGCCGCTTTGCCGACCTGCAAGGCTGGATAAACCAGTATGTCGCTCAAAAAGCGGACGAAGTATATCTGATGGTAGCGGGAATTTCAATTAAAATCAAAAATTAATTGTTAATTGTTAATTGTTAATTGTTAATGCCTGTCGGACGGGTGGAGTGAAACGGAGACACGCTTGTCGGACGGACGGAGTGAGACGGAGACACGCCTGTCTGCTCAGTGTCTCCGTTTCACTCCGCCCGTCCGACAGGCATTAACAATTAACCATTGACAATTAACCATTAACTATCGCATAACTACCGTATA
>JAITHX010000108.1 GCA_031279735.1 Prevotellaceae bacterium | reverse complement strand
CTGCGAAGCCTCTGCGCCCCTTGCGGTAAAAAACACCGCGACGCGGTGAAGAACCGCACAGTAGCAGAACCTGATTTCTTATTACAAAACCGGTACCTTCAGGGATAGGATCAACGGATTCACGCCACCACCATCAGAAGCATTTGAGCCGGCAAGCCCGAATGTATGGTCAACATTCCCGTATCGCTCAGATAGAGTTTGAAATCGCTGAACTCCTGATAAGCCTTGAGAGGGATAAACGCATGTTCCACCTTTTGACATTTCAGTACAACGCCGGCGCTTTGAAGCCATTCGATCGATTCGCCGAAGATGCTCGCCGTGCCGCCGCGCTGCACGACTTTGTACTGAAACTTCCTGTTCTCCTTCGCCAGCTGAGTTGGAATGGAATTGTAGCAGGCTCGAATCTTGACGCTTTTGGTCGCGTCGGCATATTTCGCCATGTCCGCGACATACTCGTTGAGAATTCTTGCCTGCGGATTCCTTATGGTCAGAAAGCTGTTGTGATTCAAATAATCGACGATCACTTCGGGCATCCCGCCAACGATACAGTAATAATTATAGTATTCCAGCGCCGACTTGTGGAGCGGTTCCGGAAGAGCTTTGGATTCGGCATAGCAACAGCGAATCTCCTCCGTCAGCTTCTCCTTCCCGACTGCCCAAAGAAACTCTTCGAAATCCAGCGGATAGACAGTCAACTCATCGACCTTGCCCACCGGAAACGAATACTTCTCGCGATTCACCGCCACGCCAAGCAGCGAACCCGCCGCCGCTACATGATACTGCGGAGCCTGCTCGCAAAAATACTTCAGCGACAGCAAGGCTCTCTCGCTCGCCTGAATCTCGTCGAGAAAAAGCAGCGTTTCGCCCGCGACAATACGTTTGTCCGTATGCGATTCCAGCAGCGGAATCACGCGGGACGGTTCGATATTGCCCTCGAAGATATCCCTGATTATCGGATCGGTTCACGAGCAAAGGCTTGCGATTTTCGCTCCGTTTCCATTCGAGAAGAGCGGCTGTTATTTTTCGGGTCATTAACAATAAATTATACGGTTGTTATACATTAGAGCGCACATTCGACGTTTTTTTTCGGCAAAAGTATCGAAAAGTGGAAATAAGTCAAAATCTCATATCTTTGCGCATCGAAGTTGATTTTTCAGTCCATGCATCGAACATTGAAGGTCAACGGACGAATAATGTGATATATAAAATGCGATATACAATGGAAATAACGCGAATGAAAATCGAAGAGCTCGCGCCCAATCCCAATGCGGCTAAAAACGGACGGGCGCTTGCGGAAAAGAACAAACTTTCGAATCTCAGAATCTCAGCCGACGGGACGCTGATTTGGGGCGAGTGCGCCGGAAGCGGAAGCGAACCCTATCTCTGTTCGGCAGACTATGCTGACGAACATCATCCGGTGTTCCGGTGTACATGTCCGGTGCGGCTGCTTCCGTGCAAACACGCGCTCGGACTGCTCTACGCCTACGAGAAGGCTCTGCCGTTCGCAATCGCCGACATTCCGGCCGACATTCTGTCGAAACGCGAAAAGATAGAGCAGCGCCAGCAAAAGAAAATAGCGGACAAGGAGGCGCGCAAGGACAAGACGGCGAAACCCAAGCCGGCGAACAAAAACATCGTCGTCAAGAAAATCGACATTCAGCTCGCGGGCATCGAACTCGCGGGCAAGATTCTGACGAATGTCATCCGAAACGGTCTGTCGTCCATCGACGCGAAGACGTACGCCACGCTTCGGGAGCAGAGCAAGGAGCTGGGCAATTACTACGTTGCCGGCATCCAGAACGCTTTCAACAATCTGTGGCAGGAAATCGAGAATGTTAAAAACGATGAATATACCGCCGTCATCGACCGTATCAACTACATCTCGGCGCTGCTTCGCAAAAGCGCGGAATATCTCGCCGGGCGCCGTGCGAATCCCGAAGCGGAACCGGACGTCGATTCGGCTATCGAGGAACAAATCGGGACAGTGTGGAAACTCACCGACCTGATGCAGCGCGGACTCATGGAGGAAAACGCCGAAATCGCGCAACTTTCGTTCAACTGTTTCGACGACACGGCGCGCAGCGGGTTCGTGGACGAAGGCGTCTGGATCAATCTGCAGTCGGGCAAACTCTACAGGACAAAGAACTATCGACCGTACAGGGTGCATGATTACGTGAAAGCCGGAAACAGCGTGTTCGACGTTCTGCAAATCAGAGAACTGTTCATCTATCCGGGCGACGCGAATCCTCGCATCAGGTGGGAAGCCGAAGCCGAATCTCCGCGCCGCCTGAACGCGGAGGATTTGGCTAAGATACATTCGTTTGCCTCCGGAAATTATGCCGAAACGGTGAAGGCGATGAAGAACGTCATCAAGAATCCTCTGTCGGACAAACATCCGGTGACGCTGCTCGCCCTCCACCGTTCCCGTATCCGGGGCGAACGTCTCGTGATAGAGGACAGTCACGGCAATTCGCTCACGCTCCGCGACGGACAGAAATACGAAATCTCCACCGAAACGCAGCTGAAATCCATCCTTCCGGTCGAAGCGGACGGACTGTCGCTTGCGGTCATGATCGACAACGACGTGAAAACCGGCGTGTTTTACGCCGTTCCGCTCTCGCTGGTCACGCGGAACAAAAT
>JAITHX010000006.1 GCA_031279735.1 Prevotellaceae bacterium | reverse complement strand
ATGACGCAGATTTCAATTACGAATTACGAATTACGAATTACGACCGGCTTCGGCTGTATGTCCGCAGTCGGGACGTAATTCGTAATTCGTAATTCGTAATTGAAATCTGTGTCATCTGTGTGCTAAAAATCCGAACTGCATCCCTTATAAGTTATTTCTAACACATCCCTTATTCCCTTATTAAAGGATTGTGCGGTACTTCATCGCGTGGCGGTGTTTTTTTACCGCAAAGGACGCGAAGCCCTTGCGTTCTCTGCGAAGCCTCTGCGCCCTCTGCGGTGAAAAAAACACCGCAACGCGGTGAAAAACGGGAGGAAGATTTTCAGACTTACCTCCGTATTTTGGACACCCCGTAGCATAAAAAACGGGAAGCCTTTTCAGACCTCCCGTTCGAGTCAGGCGATGGTTTGCTCGTTATTTTTTATCGAACAAATTTGCTAAATACCCCTTGCCGGTGATGGTGATCCAGCCGAACAGCAGCCCGATAAACCCGTAGAGAAGTTCGACGGCGGCGGTGTTGCAGAGGTTTTCGCACAATGGCGCGTCATCCGGCGCAACGTAGGTCATAATGCCGAAGTAACAGCCTGACGCCACGAACATAGCCGGAATGAGATCCACCCAAGGCACTTTCTCTAAATACAGCACCAGAAACACCACGACGAACACCGCCGCCGGCACTGCAAAACAGCCCAAGCAGGCAAACTGTCCCGCGAGGAGGATTATTCCTGCCGAAAACGAAACGCCAACCGCATAGCCTATCGCCGCGCGGATGCCGCCTTTCAGCGTGCAGCCCGAAAAAAAGTAAACCGCCCACGCCACAAATGCGATGTAGGTAAACCCCTTGCCGGATCCGAGAGGCATGCAGCCTTTCAGAAGATTGTCGATACATACGATAATAAATGCGAGTAGCGCCGTGTAAGCCGAGCCTATCGCAAAGGAAAGATTCTTCATGTTTAAAGAAATTTTATTTGGATATTAATGTATTTGTCTGTGTCACTGCGCCCGTTGCCGCCCATTCCGTTCCGCGCAGAAAAGTGACCTCGAAGCTCGAACATTCAACGGCAGGATGTTTCGCCTCTTTGCCCACGTGTCCGAGAACGGTGTGGAAGATGCGCCCCGCTCCCCATGTAACTGTCATCAGCACCGGCTCGTCGCGTCCCGTGCCGCCCGTATCCTCCGCCGAGAACGCCGTTGCCAGAACTGTCAGGTTCATGGCTGGTCCGCGCAGTTTGTCGTAGAGTTCGTCCCGCGCATGTGTCCACGATGCGGGCAAGCCCTTCATTATAGGATGCTCCTTTTCGACGGCGACAATCTTGAACTCGTGCTGGCTGCCGTGAGAGCCGCCGGGGCCGGCGGAGTTGTCGCGCACAAGTTTGCCGTCCTTATAATAAATGTACGGACCGCTTGCCTCGCTGCGGTCGCCCCATCCTCCGAGACCTATGATTTCGTTGAACTCGCGCCATTTCGGGAAACTGTTGTCGGCAGCGTGATAAACCACTACTCCGCCTCCGTTCTTCACGTAGGCGAGAAACGCGGCTTTGGTTTCTTCCGACCATTCGTCGCCGTTGTAGTCGAGAACAACAGCTTTGTAGTTCGAGAACTCGGGTCGAAATATCGACATGTCCTCTCCGCTGCCCGGACTGATTGCCACGTCGGCTTTGAAGAGTTCGCTTCGGTTCAGATATTTCGTCAGTATGCTTGCGCTTTCTCTCCAGTAGTGATTGTTCTGGCCGGTGACTACCAGCACCCTTATCGGCTCCTTAGACATAACCTGCAACCATGCGAACAGAAAAAATGTCAGTACTGCGGCTTTAGTATTCATCGTGTTTTTCGTTTCCGATTAATCCAGATGCAGACTCCATGGCTTTCTGACATGCGTCGTTCGCAGACTGTTGGCTTCATGATCGTGTATGAACTCCTCCTTTGCGGGATTCCAGAACAGCGGACGTTTCAGCTCGTAGGCAATATTGGCGAGAAAACAGACCGTTGCCGTTCGATGTCCAATTTCGGCGGTCGAGACGGGCTGCTTGCGGCTTTTGATGCAGTCGAGCCAGTTCTGATAATGATCGTCGCTTTCGTAGAGTTTCGCGTCCTTGTCGGTAAATTCGTGAGCGACGAGTTTGCCCGGCATGGACTCGAAGAACTCTCTGCTAATGTCTATCACCCCTTCCGTGCCGATGAATCGCACGGCGTTTCCGCGTCCGAAATCCTCGTGAGTCATAGTCGTTCCGCTGTCGTAGATGAAAGTCAAATGCTTGTGGTCTTTGCCGGGAGGATAAACGGCTATCGGTCCGCCGGCGTCCTTGCCCAAAGCCCACTGCGCGAGGTCGAACATGTGCGCGCCCCAGTCGGCGGTCATTCCCGCTCCGTATTCGCTGTAATTGCGCCAGTTGGGATAGATGTCCCTTTCGAGGGGCGGCGCGAGTTCGGCGTTGAACTCGTTGTATTCGGCCGGACCTATCCACAGTTCCCAATTGAGATTTGCGGGCAGCGGTTCAGGCGGAAGGTCATACCGTTTCGGCGGCGGACCCACGCAGACCTTAATTTCCTTGACCTCGCCTATGTATCCGGCGCGAACGAGGCGGCAGGCATTGCGGAAGTTTTTCCACGAACGCTGCATGTTGCCGGTTTGATTGATGCGTCCGTGCTTCTCTATCGCCTTCACCATCAGTCTGCCTTCGCGTATGCCGTGCGAATAGGGCTTTTCGCAGTACACGTCTTTGCCCGCCTTCGCGGCTTCTATCACATTGATGGCGTGCCAGTGGTCGGGGGTAGCTATCACTACGGCGTCTATTTCCTTATTCGCCAGCAGTTCTCTGAAATCGACGTAGGATTTGAATCCTTTGGTCGGCAAGCCCGCCTTTTCGTGGAGTTCTTCGGTAATAGACTTAAAGCGATCGAGTTTGGCGGCATAGACATCGCATCCGGCTATGACGCGGGCGCGGCGCACAAATTCAGTGACTAAATAGCGCGACTGCTTGCCGGTGCCTATGAATCCTATGGTAATCATATCGCTGGGGGCGAGGAATCCCCTGCCCAGAACACGACGCGGAACTATGGTCAGGGCGGCTGCCGCCATCAGTCCCGTTCCGATGAATTGTCGTCTGTCGATGTTTCCTTTTGAATCTTTCTTCATATTAATAATTCAAGATGATTTATGTTTTGTGTTTTGCCGTCAGACTTTCAGTGTCCACGGTTTTCGCAGATAGCCCGCGATGTGCTTGTTGGCGTCGTCGTCCATGGGGAACTCCTCCTTCGCGGGGTCCCATTTCAGGGGACGGTTCAGTTCGTAGCCGATGTTGGCGAGGAAGCAGACCGTTGCGGTGCGATGTCCTATTTCGGCTGTCGAGATGGGCTGCTGACGGCTTTTGATGCAGTCGAGCCAGTTCTGATAGTGGTCGGCGCTCACGGGGAGCTGTATGGGGTCGGTCGAGAAGTCGTGGGTTTTCAGATTGGCGGGCAAAGTGTCGAAGAAGCTGCGGCTGATGTCGATCATTCCCTTCGAGCCGATGAAGCGCACGGCGTAGTCGCGTCCGAAATCCTCGTGGGTCATCTTCACCCCGTTTGCATAGACGAAAGTCAAATGCTTGTGTTCGTGATCGTCGGGCGGATGAATCTCTATCGGGCCGCTGTCGTCCATTCCGAGCGCCCACTGAGCTATATCGAACATGTGGGCGCCCCAGTCGGCGGTCATTCCGTTGCCATACTCCTTATAGTCTCTCCATCGCGGATATATGTTCACTTCGAGGGGCGGCGAAAGTATGGCGTTGAAATCGCGGTATTCTGCCGGACCGATCCACATCTCCCAGTCCAGATTGCCGGGCAGAGGTTCGGCGGGCAGATCGCACTTCTTCGGCGGCGGACCGCAACAGACCTTCACTTCGAGTATATCGCCTATGTGTCCGTTGCGGACGAGCTGACAGGCGTTGCGGAAATTCTTCCACGAGCGCTGCATGTTGCCCGTCTGATTTACCCGCTTGTACTTTTCTATTGCCTGCACCATCAGTCTGCCATCCTGAATACTGTGCGAATAGGGCTTTTCGCAGTACACGTCCTTGCCCGCTTTCGCCGCCTCTATCACGTTGATGGCGTGCCAGTGGTCGGGCGTAGCGACGACAACGGCGTCGATTTCCTTGTTTGCGAGAAGTTTTCTGAAATCTCCGTAGAGTTTAAGATCGGACGCCGAGCCGCCCGCCTTTTGAGCCGCCGCCTCCACATCCTCCTTAAACTTATTCAACTTGCGGGTGTCAACGTCGCAACCCGCTATGACCCGGGCTTTCGAGACGAATCCTCCGAGCAGGATTCTGCCCTGCTTTCCGGTGCCTATGAAACCCAGAGTGATCTGGTCGCTCGGAGCGACATAGCCGGCGCCTCCGAGCACATGACGGGGCACAATGGTCAGAGCAACAGCCGCTGCCAGTCCTCTGCCGATAAATTGCCGTCGTGAAACGTTCCTGTTTCCTTCATTCATGGTAATTGGTGATTAAATTGTGAATATTGTTCAACCGCAGTGCCGAGTTCCAGCCAGCGATCGGTTTTTGTTTCAATCAGATCGAGCAGCTCGGAAAAACGTTCCGACCGGCGTTGCAGTTCTTCCGCATCCGACGTTTCGCCCAGCGCGCGCTCTATTTCGCGCTTCTCGGCTTCGAGAGCCTCTATTTCACCCTCAAGAGATTCAAATTCCCGCTGTTCCCTGAACGAGAGCTTCCTTTTTGCCGGCGACTTTTCCTGTCCCGACTTCTGTCCCGACTTCTCCTGCACGGCTTTCTCCGTTCCCGCCTTTTCCTGCCGCGCCGCCTTTTCGCGTTCCGCCTCTTCGTTCGCCATACTGTCGCGATAGTCAGAGTAATTGCCCGGGAAATCCTTTATTTCGCCATTCCCCTTGAAAACGAACAGATGATCCACGATCTTGTCGGTGAAATACCTGTCGTGGGAGATGAGGATAAGGCATCCGTCGAACTCGCGCAGATACTCTTCGAGAGAGTTAAGCGTAAGAATGTCGAGATCGTTGGTCGGCTCGTCGAGAATCAGGAAATTGGGATTTCGCATCAGGACAGTGCAAAGATACAGTCGCTTGCGTTCGCCTCCGCTGAGTTTGCCGATGAAGTCGAACTGCCTGCTGCGCGGAAACATGAACGAATCAAGAAGCTGCGCGGCAGAGAGACGTTTGCCCCCGCCCGCATCGACATATTCCGCAATGTTTCTCACGGCGTCTATCACCTTCATTCCCTCGTCGAACGCCGGACCGCTCTGACTGTAATAGCCGAAGCGAACGGTTTCGCCCACGTCGAACACCCCTTCGTCGGGCGTCAGTTCGCCCAGCAGGAGCTTCACGAAAGTCGATTTGCCCGTTCCGTTGTCGCCCGTGATTCCGGTTTTCTCGAAACGGGAAAAGACATAGTTGAAATCGTTCAGAATAACTTTGTCGCCGAAACGTTTGGACACATGTCGCGCCTCGAATATCTTAGTGCCCGTGTAGTTCCGCCTCGCGTTCAGCGTCAGGCTCTCCCGCCTGACTTCCGCAGGCTTTGCCCGCTCTTCGAGTTCGTGAAAAGCGTCGATACGGTACTTCGCCTTAGTGCCCCGCGCTTTGGGCTGACGGCGCATCCATTCGAGTTCGCCGCGCAGCAGATTCGCCGCCCGTTCCCGCTCGGAGTTCCGGAGTTCTATCCGTTCGCGCCGCTTTTCGAGATAATAGGAATAATTGCCCTTGTAATGAAACAGTCGGCGTTCGTCGATCTCTACTGTGCCGTTGCAGACCCGATCGAGGAAATAACGATCGTGCGTCACCATCAGAAGAGCGAGTTTCGACCGGTCGAGATACTCTTCGAGCCATTCTACGGTTTCGAGGTCAAGATGATTCGTCGGTTCGTCGAGAATCAGCAGATCGGGTTCGTCGATAAGCACTTTGGCAAGAGCTACGCGCTTGAGCTGCCCGCCCGAAAGTTCCGCCACAGGGCTGTCGAGATACGAAACCTTCAACTGCGACAGAATCCGTTTGGCTCTCAGTTCCCGTTCGTAGTCCTCCCCGACGGGACGACCTTCGGCAGACGCGAGCATACAAGCCTGCATCACGGAGAGATGTGCCGGAAAAACCGGATTCTGCTCCAGATAGCCCGTGCGGATATTCCCTGCAAGTCGAACGACACCCGAATCCGGCGCCCTTCTTCCGGCAACAATATCCAGCAGCGACGACTTTCCCGAACCGTTGACCCCAATCAGTCCGGTCTTCTGACCCTCGTCTATCTGAAGACTTATACCCTCGAACAGTACCGTAGTCCCAAAGGACTTTGTAAGATTTTCTATTTGTAGAACATTAGCCATCACACTAAATTAGGACGCACACAGTTAAAAATTTCGCCGGTAAATTTAGACAAAATTTCATTACGCCGCACTTCGCCGCCGCAATATTTTTCATAATTCATAATTCATAATTCATAATTCTATCTCTCGTTTCTATCGCCCGTTTCACGTCCAGCCCGTTCGACGACACCGCAACAGTAATATTATCCTTTTTATAAATAGCCGGCGAGATAAAGTCGCACAATGCCGGATTATCGCATACGCTGGCGAGTATGCCGAGGTCTGCGGCGTCGGCTTTGATGGCGGCGTTCAGTTCGCGGTCTCCGGTACATATATATATAAGGAAGGCGCCGGCGAGATCCGTCTTTTCGTACTCCTTTGTTATCCTTTTGAAAGGCAGTGACGCGAACCCTTCGTGGAACGACGGCGAAATGACGGTGGCTTCGTCCGTGAAGCGGCTCAGGATACTCGCCTTGTGATGCGCCACCTTTCCGCCGCCTATTATCAGCAGCCTTTTGCCGCTTATGTTGACGGACACGGGGAGGAAATTCATCTCCCGTCGGGAGACATTTGTATTCGTTTGTTTCATATTAAGCCTTTCTTTTTTATGTTCCTAATTTGTATTTTTTGCAAAGATAAATCTGAATTATGAATTGTCAATTACGAATTACGAATTACGAATTACGTCCCGACTTAGGACGTGTCAATTACGAATTACGAATTACGAATTACGGCCGACTGCGGCTGTACCACCGAAGCCGGTCGTAATTCGTAATTCGTAATTCGTAATTGAAATCTGTGTCATCCGCGTCATCTGTGTGCTAAGTTATTTCTAACACATCCCTTAGTGCCTGTCGGCTCAGTGTCTCCGTCTCACTCCACCCGTCCGACAGGCATTTAAATTAATTGTTAATTGTTAATTGTTAATTGTTAATGCCTATCGGACGGGCGGAGGGAGACGGAGATACTGAGCCGCAGGCATTTAAATTAATTGTTAATTGTTAATTGTTAATTGTTAATGCCTATCGGACGGGCGGAGGGAGACGGAGATACTGAGCCGCAGGCATTTAAAT
>JAITHX010000210.1 GCA_031279735.1 Prevotellaceae bacterium | reverse complement strand
CGCCTTGTATGGGTCATACTGCGGCACAATCCCCTGCGAAGCCGGAGAATAGACGGTAAAAAGCGCAATTACATCGGTATGATACTCCGCATGAACTTCATTGCGCAACGATTCGTAAGGAAAACGTACTATTTTTGAATTCATAACAATAGAATTTAATTAAACATACAATTTTAATTTTTATATAAACGTTTTACAATATCTCTGTAAATCTTTCATAACGTTATGAAAACAGGATTTTGCCCCTGTTCCGGTCTTGCAGTACGACTGCAAGCATGTTTTCGTCCCTGTTCCGGTCTTGCAGTACGGCTGCAGGCATGTTTTTATCCTCTTTTCGACATGCAAGTACGACTGCAAGTATGTTTTTATCCTCTTTTCGACATGCAAGTACGACTGCAAGCATGTTTTTATCCTCTTTTCGACATGCAAGTACGACTGCAAGTATGATTTTGCTCTCGCTCCGATTTGCAGTACGACTGCAAGCATAATTTTTCCCTTTATCGCTGCTTTCAGAACCTGTTGACTACATATTAAAATCAATCCTGCAATTCCCCAACCCCCGTTACAAGTCTGAAAAATTACAGGATTGCGCTGTAATAATACCATCCATTCTCTCTGATTTACGTTCTGCACACATGCGCGTTTAACTGTCAGAGAGTTTTGAAAGAAACTGAATATCGATAAATGTGTATTCATTATAATCTGTCATCCAAAATCTGCGACAAAGATATGTAAAATATTTTATACGTATCCATGAAAATTTGAGTTATATGAAAATTTTTTTAAAAATTTTTGCATCATACAGGATATGTGTCATATTCAAACGTTTTATCTTTATCAACAATATGGAAAAATATGGAATCATACACCGAAAACCGTTAATTTTTCCCTGAAATCTGCCGGCAAAAGTTTCCGTTTCGGCATGAATATTTTCAAAATATTTTGCATTATAAAATATTTACTACATTTGCAAGCATAAGTAATATAATTTCGCACGGACATATACAATGAAAACATTTCGTAGCTTGTATTTTTATCAGATTGATTTGGCAGACAGACGTGAATTTCATCCCGACACGTTTGCAGGATTCGCCGTGTTTACGGTCGATACAAACGGCTTTTTGCGCCGGAAACGGATTATGAACTGTGATGAACACGGTTCGATGCTCCCGAAATTTCAATATTTAACGATATGACGTGTATGATATAAACGCTCTCAATTACTGATAAATTATAAAATTCCGAAAACATAACTCAAAACATTATGGATGCAATACTGAACAATCCCTACCGCATACTCGGTTTGCTTGCAGGAGCAAGCGCAAAAGACCTTACCAGACAGGCAAGCCGCATGTCAAAATTCCTTGCAGCAGAACAGGAATTGCCTGTCGACGATTACAGTTTCCCCGTTCTGGGACGTATGAACCGCACGGCAGAATCAATCGCCGGCATATCGGCAAAACTGAATCTCGACAGCGACAAGGTGTTTGCCGCAATGTTCTGGTTCTACGACGGCGGAAATGCAAGCGATACAAGCGCATTTGATGCCCTGAAACAGGGTAATGTTGAAGCAGCGGCTCAAATATGGCACAGGCAGGTAATCGAAACTCAACTGAACGGCGACAGCGCATGGATGAAGATTTCGGAAGCGAATTATACTGCCTTTCACAACTATTTTGTTCTCGCGCTCCTGTCGAAAAGAAGTAATCCGGTAACGGCAATTCTTGCAAATTTGCTGTTCATGCAAAGCAGTTTCGGCGAAAATCTTATAAAAGCGGTTACGGATATTACGTACACAATCAATAAAACCGACCTGCAACTCATGTTTCTGAACGAGATTGTAAGGGAAATCGGAAATGGAAATATCAATACCGACCTGTCAAAACTCACTGCATATATAAAGGATTATACGTTTTCGGCAAAGGACGATTTTATGAAGAAGATCTCGCAGCAGTTTGTTGCAAGAATTACGGCACAGATTGAAATATCCAGAACAGCCCGTGCCGCCAGCCCGTCCACAGCAGCAAAAACCGGCGAAACGCTCTGCGAAAAGACCAGAACGGATTTGACGG
Source organism: Prevotellaceae bacterium (assembly GCA_031279735.1). Lineage (GTDB taxonomy): Bacteria > Bacteroidota > Bacteroidia > Bacteroidales > UBA932 > JAIRLF01. The sequence continues at coordinate 12,700 of JAITHX010000210.1, read as the reverse complement.
AATTAAAGTCAATTGTCGGAGCGCAGGATTATAACTGTACCAGAATCGCCGACGAACTTGCCGGTGAAATTCTGCAGTGCGGAACGGATTACTTTAATCATCACAAGGAGCGTTCCGACCCCAGCGCCGCCGCACTGAAACTGTTCAAGCTCGCAAAATCAGTTGCTTCGGGACAGGTGGCAACCGACAAGTGCGATAAGAACATCAAGGATGTGCAGGAATGGAAAACCGGCGAGCCATTAAGAAAAGTCAATACTGAAATCAATTTCGTGGCATCAAAACTGAAGGACTTTCAATCGCTGTCAGATACAATTGACAACGCAAAAAACTTTGCCGTGTCATGCAAACCGAAACTCGACGTCATGAAATCCGTATTGGGAGCTTCAGACGACTTTTATATGCAAGTATCCTCCGCTGTGGTCAATAATGCTGTCGGGATGCTGGTAACGGTGGTCAATAAATCGCAACAGAACATTGACGAGCAAATGCAAATCCTTGGACGCAACAGGGTATTGGGCTGGATGCAAACTTCCATTTCAGGCGCGCTGGACGTGATGAACATATTAAGCCGGTTCGATATGGACAGCACTACAAGAACGCGATTCAAGGAGAACAACAGTACTCTGTTTTCAATTTCAAATCAGATAAGTCAGGCGAATACAGGCAGCAGCGGCTACGGCAGCGGCGGTGGTGGCGGCGGCAGCACGCAAAAGAAGAAATTCTGCTACATCGCAACAATGGCTTACGGCAGCTACGAACATCCGCAGGTGGTAATCCTGCGGCAATTCCGCGACCAGACCCTGGAAAGATACGCCTGCGGACGCTGGTTTATCAGACAGTATTACCGCTGGTCGCCAAAATTGGTCGAGAAAATGAAAAATCATCATCTTGCAAACAGAATTATTCGTAATATCTTAAATCAATTTATCAAATTAATAAAATGAAGACTAAATTAATTATTCTCATCTTTATGCTTGTTTCAACAACAGCATTTTCACAAAAGGTCGACAGCACCGCTTTCAAGCAGCTGCAAAAGGAGATACGGCAGCTTCGCATCGAACTGCAGAGGCAGAAAACCTCGTTTTCCAAACAGCTTTCCGAAGCCGACAGGCAAATCGAACGCCTGCAAACAGCGCTGAAAAGCGAAAGCGAAAAACTTGCATCAATGGCAGAAGGTTTGGGCGTAAGCATCGCCGACACCCGTATGGATGTGGCAGAGAAAATCACCTTCGTCAACAGGAGGCACAACGCCTTCCTGCGATACGGAATTGCCGCAGTCGCAGCGCTGCTGCTGCTGACGGCAATCGTCTTTATGCTCGTACAGCGCAAACAGAAATCGGACAGACGCGAGTTGATTAAACAGCTTGAAGAGCAAAAAATCTCAATCGAGGAACAGCTGGTGGATGAATTTTCGCGACAGGCGGAAATTATGGAAACACTGGTCGAAACCATCAAAGCGCAGCCGGTGTTGAACTCAACCGCATCCATCCTCGAGCACGACCATTCGCTCTCATTGAAGCTCGCCGACGAAATCACCCTCATGGAGCGCAACATCTCCCTTATGGACAGCGGCACCAAAGGACTGAAACAGTTAAACCGCTCGATAGAAAAGCTGAAAGACAACCTCGCTTCCAACGGATACGAAATCCCCGAAATGCTCGGCAAGCCATACGACGGCGGAATGAAAGCAACAATCATCAACTCCATTCAGGACGACAGTCTTGCACCGGACGAAAAAGTGATTACCAGAATCATTAAACCGCAGGTCAATTATCGCGGCAGAATGATTCAGAATGCACAAATAGAAGTAAGCGTAGGATAACAATCAAAAACAAATAAAAATATAATAACTGTATGCGAACTAAAATTGACTACGGAATTGACCTTGGAACCACCAATTCCGCCATTGCACGAATGGAAAACGGCGTTCCCGTTATAAAAAAATCGGATACGCTGAAGGACACTTTGCCCTCGTGCGTGAGTTTTAACCGCCGGCAGGACATCCTGGTCGGCGACGCGGCAATCAACGTGATGAAAACCGACAGCGCACGCTCCCTGAAAACCTTTGCACAGGGCACAACAAACACCTTCATCGAGTTCAAACGGACGATGGGTACGACACATACCTACGAAAGCACGAACATGAAAAGAAGTTTCACCCCGGCGGAACTCTCGGCAGAAGTGTTGAAACGCTTAAAAGCCTTCATTCAGGACGAAAACCCCTTGTCGCTTGTCATCCAGAACGAAAACCTCTCGTCGATTGTCATCACCGTTCCGGCAAAATTCTCCAACCAGCAGTGCGAAGCTACCATGCAGGCGGCAAAACTTGCAGGATTCAAGCAGGTGCAACTCCTGCAGGAACCCGTTGCGGCAGCAACCGCCTACGGTCTGGGAACAGATTCAAAAGACGGATTCTGGCTGGTGTTCGACTTCGGCGGCGGAACTTTCGACGCGGCATTGGTGAAAACCGAAGGCGGAATACTCTCGGTACGCGATACCGAAGGCGACAACTGGCTCGGAGGCAAAAACCTCGACGAAGCAATCATCGATAAAATTATTATCCCTCATCTGCAGGAAAACTACGCAATCAATTTTATCCTTAATGACTCCGACAAAAAGCAGATGCTGCGTTCAGCCCTTAAATATTTTGCCGAAGACGCAAAGAACCAGCTTTCGTTCAAGGAAAAGTACAACATACTCTCCAATCTTGGCGATTTGCCCTTTGAAGACGAAAACGGCAACGAACCGGAAATCGACCTGGAAGTTAAATCGGCAGACCTGGAGCGCGTATTCTCCCCGATTTTCCAGAAAGCAATAGATATTACCAAAGACCTGCTCCGACGCAACAATCTTCAGGGAAGCAGTATCGACAAAATGATTCTGGTAGGAGGACCGACACATTCGCCCATCCTGCGCCGAATGTTGAAAGAGCAAATCACCGATAACGTGGACACCTACGTCGACCCCATGACCGTCGTGGCAAAAGGCGCGGCGCTCTACGCCTCGACAATTGCCGTTACCGACGAAATACAGGACGAAACACGCGATACAAGCAAGCTGCAGTTGGAAATAGACTACGAAGCAACGTCGGTCGAAACAACAGAACTTGTTACCATAAAAGTGCTGCGCGAAAAATCTGTCGGAACCTTCCCTTCGGAACTCTTTGTGGAAATTGCCCGTGCCGACGGAGCATGGAGCAGCAGCAGGACAAAAGTCGGCGAAAAAGCCGCTCTGGTAGAAGTCGTCCTGGTAGAAGGACGCCCGAATGCCTATACAATAAATGTGTTCGACGGACACGGAAACCGTATCAAGTGCGAGCCGGAGCAGTTTAACATACTGCAGGGAATAGGCGGACTGGACTGCATGCAGGTTTTACCGTACAATATCTGTATTGTGAAATATTTTGAAGACGTGGAAAAAGAACTGATTGCAAAGGTGCAGGGCTTGGACAAGAACAAACCCTTCCCGGTAACCGGAACAAGAAACGGATTAAAGACCCGCATGCCCGTCCGTCCCGGAATGGCAGGCGACATTATCCGCATCCCCGTCTATCAGGGCGATTACAATGCCGACGGAACAAATCCCGCGCTGAACAATATAATCAATGAAGTGATAATTACCGGCGAATCGCTACCCGCTCTGCTACCCGAAGGCAGCGATATAGACATAACTATCAAGGTGGATAAATCCGGCTTGATGAAATTCAGCGCATATTTCCCGCTGCTCGACTATACCGAAGAGCTGGAAATAAAGATAAAACCCATCGAAGCTCCCGATGTGGACAAGCTGACAAAGGATATTGCCAGCGCAAAACACTCCGCAAACCTCGTGCAAGCCGACGATATTCTTCAGCGAATCGAGTCGCTCGAACAGCAACTGGAAAATGAAAAGGGCAACGCCGACGGCAGACTGAAGATTCTCGAAGGCTTGCGCAAGGAACTTTTACAGCTCGACCCTCTGGAAAAGGAACTGGAATGGCCTAAAATCGAACAGGACTTAAAGAGTACTTTCTTTATTCTGGAAGATTATATCAAGAAGATTAAACTTAATGGCGATACGGAAGACCTTAACATGAAGACAATAGATGCTACGCTTCATGATTACCGGCAGAACATAGATGCAATCATCCGCGCAAAAAACGCAGGTGCGGCAAAACAGCTCACAAGTGAAATAATCGGCATGGTTGTTGAAATAGAAAATATTCTTACCGGCGGGAAAACAGATGTCAGCAGACTTCAGTATCACGACGAAAATTTTAATACTCTGAAATGGAAAGATCCTGCAAAAGCACGGGCGCTTATAAACGAAGGCAAACGGCTGATTGCAGGAGGACGCATAGACCAGTTGCGACCGATACTTGAACAGATTTGGGCATTAAGAATAGACGGTGACGTAACGCTGAAATAATAATAAATAAAAACGACAGATAAATTAAAGTAATCCTGTTGTGGCGATATTGTTCCGATACGACTTATTTCAAAAAAATCATGTGTTTCATGGCTGTGCATTTTTACATTTCCTGCGTACCCTGCATGTTTTATCAACAGAAGGGAAAGACTGAAACGGTTACTTATTACGTTGCCTGTAATCGTTTTTCAGCCGCACGCGCGTAAATCATTTGCAAAAGGCTGTGAAATGCTCCGGAGTATATTGTTGCGACAGGATTATTTATTTTGCCTTATCAATAAAAATACAGAATAATGAACGATAACACACAACACATCCTGCAGAAAAACGCAGTTCTTGACGGCAAATACACCGTCATGCTGTTCATCAAGCGCGGACGTAACGCCGAGACCTACCGTGTGCGCGGCACCGACCGGAAACTGTATTTCCTGAAACTGTTCAATGTGGCGCAGGCGCATCATACCGCCTTCGACAGCAACGGCAATTTGCTGGAAATAGAGTTCCTGAAAAATATAGAGCATCCCAATATTGTCTCGTACAAAGACAGCGGCGAAACGATAATCGACGGCAAAAAGTACCTGTATTCAGTTCTGAATTTCATTGCCGGCGAAACTCTCCTGGAGCGCATCATACGCGAACCCGTTACCATGCTCTACGAGATACGTCAAGTTCTTTCCGACGTGCTGAACGGCTTGCAATATTTACATTCCCTGCCGGAACAGATTATCCACAATGAAATAACGCCGCAAAACATCATGCTCGACCTCTCGGGCGAGACGCCGAAAGCCGTCATCATTGATTTCGGTTATGCGCGTTCCTTTGCACAGCCGTCAAAAGCCTACAACAAGGACGGTTTGAACCTGCATTATGTAGCGTCGGAATGTATCACATCAGGCATGTTCTCGCCGCAAAGCGACCTGTTTTCAGTCGGTGCGGTGATGTATCAGATGCTTTTCGGCATGTTGCCATGGAACACTTCCGACACGTGGAAACCCGTATCCTTGCAGGAAACACGCGAAAAACCGCTGCCCTTTCCCGACGTAGTCGGCAGAATTATTGACTTCGACGACTCGATTCTGAAAATTATCACCAAAGCATTAAGCTCCGATACGGAAAAACGCTTCCGCTCTGCCGATGAATTTCTGCAAACCTTAAACGGAAACATTGTCATTGACGAGGTAAAAACATCGCCCGACAAGTCCGCAACCGCCGGACAGTCCGGCAAGCCTGCCGTGCACAGGAAAACAGGACGCGGTTTTGCATCCATTGCAGGGATGAACGAACTTAAAGAGATGTTGCAGTCGGACGTAATCGACATAATACGTAATCCCGAAGAATATCGCCGTCATGGTCTGGGTTTGCCAAACGGGATGTTACTGTACGGACCTCCGGGTTGCGGAAAGACTTTCTTCGCCGAACGCTTTGCCGAAGAAGCGGGATACAACTTTAAAAAGGTAATCACATCGGATATTGCAAGCATTTACGTTCACGGAACACAGGAAAAAATCGGCAAACTGTTCGACGAAGCCCGCAAAAGCGCTCCCGCAATCCTTTATTTCGACGAACTCGACGCCATGACGCCCAGCCGCGACAACGCCCAGCACAGCTACGGCTCGGAAGTAAACGAGTTTCTCTCGCAGCTGGACAATATCGGCGAATCGGGAGTCTTTGTCATCGCATCGACAAACAAGCCTCAACTTATCGACAAGGCAATACTCCGCGCCGGACGACTCGAAAAACATTTCTACATTCCACCGCCCGACTTTGAAGCGCGCAGAGCCATGTTTGAACTGTACCTGAAAGAACGCCCGATTGACTTCGGCATCGATTATGAACATCTGGCAAATCTGACCGAGAATTACGTTTCGAGCGATATAAAATTCATTGTTGACGAAGCCTCCCGCAAAACAATCAGGGAAAAATCGCAGCGCATCACAATGGAAACGCTGGAAACAGTTCTCCGAATGCAGAAACCAACCATCTCACCGGACGTTCTCAAACAGTACGAAGTTACCCGCATGGAAATGGAAGGCGTGAAAGTGAAACAGGAAAGACCGAGAATAGGCTTTAAATAATTTGTCCGTCTATCATCACGAGTTTGCGGTCGGACATTGCTGCCAGGTTATCGTCGTGCGTTACGATGACTATGGTTTGTCCGAACTCGTTGCGCAGACGGAAAAACAGTTCATGGAGTTCGTTACGGTTGTGTGTATCGAGATTTCCCGACGGTTCGTCGGCAAGAATTACCGAAGGCTCGTTTATCAGCGCCCGCGCCACCGCCACACGTTGCTGTTCGCCGCCCGACAGTTCGCCGGGTTTGTGCGTCAATCGTTCGGACAGTCCAAGATAGTCGAGCAATTCCTTTGCACGTTTTTCAACGGTTGATTTGTTCTTTCGGGCAATATATCCCGGAATACAAACATTTTCCACTGCCGTAAACTCCGGCAGCAAATGATGAAACTGGAATACAAAGCCTATCCGCAGATTGCGGAAAGCTGCAAGTTTGTCGGATTTGAGTTCAAACACCGAAACTCCGTCGATAACTATCTTGCCGGAATCGGGTTTGCTCAGTGTTCCGGCGATTTGCAGGAAAGTACTCTTCCCTGCGCCGCTCGGACCGACAATAGACACAACTTCGCCCTTGTCGATTGTAAGGTCTATGCCCTTTAACACCTGCAACAAGCCGAAAGATTTTGTTATATTTTGCGCTTTAATCATCCTGTCTGTAATTTTATGCTGCAAAAATAAGTAAATTTTTTTTGAGTAGTGGGTATTGAGTAGTGGGTACAGAGTACAGAGTAGTGGGTACAGGGTACTACAGAGTAGTGGGTACAGGGTACAGAGTACAGAGTATTGGGTATTGGGTATAGAGTACAGAGTAGTGGGGCGCAAAAATTCACGTCTGCCGGCATTGCGCAATCCGCAGGCAACGCTTCGCTCGCCTGCGGTTATGCAAATTTAGCCCTTCGGGCTATCCCTGCTGTTCTCCTGTAGCGGGGGCATTTTCAATTTTCAATTTTCAATTTTCAATTAAATTCGTATTTTTGCAATCGAAATCAATTAAAATTGATTGTAATTAAATTAAAATACAACACATTTGTAATTATGTATAAATTTGTTTCCCGTCATAACGGACCACGCGAAAGCGAAATGAATGAAATGTTGCGGGCAATCGGCGCTGCCTCGATTGACGAACTTATCGACCGGACTATCCCTGCCGATATACGTTTAAACTCCCCGCTCAAACTCGAACAGCCGTTGAGCGAATACGAATATCTGAACAAAATCAAAACACTGATGAGCAAGAACAAAATCTACCGTTCGTTCATTGGCGCGGGTTGGTATCGTACGGCGACGCCGGCGGTGATTCTGCGTAATATCTTTGAAAATCCCGCATGGTACACCTCGTACACGCCCTATCAGGCTGAAATCTCGCAGGGACGGCTCGAAGCGCTCATCAACTTTCAAACCATGATAACAGGGCTTACCGGCATGGAAATAGCAAACTGCTCGCTGCTCGACGAATCGACTGCCGCCGCCGAAGCCATGAAAATGATGTACGACTTGCGTTCGCGTGCCGCTGTCAAGGAAGGACGCAACGTGCTTTTCGTCGATGAAAACGTTTTCCCGCAAACGAAAGACGTGATTGCCACACGCTCGGCGCCTCACGGAATTGTTGTCGAATACGGCGATTATGCAAAATACAAATTTCACGCTAAGGTATTCGGCGCGATAGTTCAATATCCCGCTGCCGACGGCTCGGTGCGCGACTATTCCGATTTTTGCCGGCGGGCGCACGCACAGGAAGCGCATGTTACAGCCATCGCCGACCTGCTGTCTCTTGCTCTGCTGACGCCGCCTGCCGAATGGGGCGCGGACATCGCCGTCGGAAGCTCGCAACGCTTCGGTATCCCGATGGGATACGGAGGTCCCTCAGCCGGATACATGGCTACGCGCGACGCCTACAAACGCAGCATGCCCGGACGCATCATCGGCGTCTCGGTCGACCGTCGCGGAAAAACCTCGCTGCGTATGGCGCTGCAAACGCGCGAACAGCATATCAAACGCGAAAAAGCCACCTCAAACATCTGTACCGCGCAGGCTTTGCTGGCAACGATGGCGGGAATGTACGCCGTGTATCACGGACCCGAAGGCGTCCGCAATATTGCGTTGCACGCTCACCGTTGCGCCTGTTTTGTATCCGGACAACTGAAAAACGCAGGTTACACGCATGTTTCCGACAATTTCTTCGATACCCTTGAAGTGAAAGTCGATTCGACCGACGCCATACGCACCGCTGCTCTGCAACGCCAAATCAACTTCTTCTATCCCGACGCCACAAGCGTGCGCATGAGTTTCGACGAAGTTACCACCACAGACGAACTGCGCGACCTGCTGGCTGTGTTCGGCATAAATGCGGACATGTCGTGTTCCGATATATGCAACGCAACGCCCGTCCACAGCGGCGACCGAACGCCTTTCATGACGGAAAAAGTCTTCAATACATATCGCTCGGAAACCGACATGATGCGCTACATCAAAAAACTTGAACGTCGCGACATTTCTCTTACTCACAGTATGATTTCGCTCGGCTCGTGCACCATGAAACTGAACGCCGCCGCCGAAATGCTGCCGCTCAGCTGGCACGAAGTCTGCAACATACATCCATTTGTCCCTACAGAACAGGCGCAGGGCTACCGCGAACTTATCGACGATTTGGCGCGTGATTTGGCTGAAATCACCGGATTCGACGCCGTCTCCTTTCAGCCGAACTCCGGCGCGGCAGGCGAGTACGCAGGACTTATGGTGATTCGTAATTATCACATCAGTCGTGGCGACGCTCATCGCAACGTGGCGATAATTCCCGCCTCGGCGCACGGCACCAATCCTGCAAGCGCGGCGATGGCAGGCATGGAAGTCGTGGTAACCGCCTGCGATGCAAACGGCAATATCGACGTGGATGATTTACGCACGAAAGTCGAACAGCATCGCGAGCGTCTGTCGTGCATCATGATAACCTATCCCTCGACGCACGGAGTGTTTGAAAGCCGCATCCGCGAAATCTGCGAAACAGTGCACAGCGCCGGCGGACAGGTTTACATGGACGGAGCAAACATGAACGCGCAAGTCGGGTTTACAAGTCCGGGCTTTATCGGCGCCGACGTTTGTCATCTCAATCTGCACAAAACCTTTGCCATACCTCACGGCGGCGGCGGACCGGGCGAAGGACCAATCTGCACGGCACGACATCTGACGCCTTTCCTGCCCTCACATCCGGTTGTGAGCATCGGCAGCGAGCAAAGTATTCATGCAGTGGCGGCAGCGCCATACGGCAGCGCAATGATTCTTCCGATAACATACGGATATATCAAGATGCTGGGCGAAGAAGGTTTGCGCATGGCGACGGCAACGGCGATACTCAACGCCAACTATCTGTCGAAGAAACTTGCGCCTCATTACACCACGCTGTACACCGGCGAAACGGGACGTGTTGCACACGAATGTATAATTGATTTGCGCGATTTCGGCAAACTGTATGGCGTTGACGCTACCGACATCGCCAAACGTTTGATGGATTACGGCTTTCATGCGCCGACGCTCTCCTTCCCCGTAGCAAACACGCTGATGGTTGAGCCGACGGAAAGCGAATCCGTACAGGAGCTTGACCGCTTTATCGAAACAATGATTTCCATTAAAGGCGAATGTGAGGACATCGCTTCGGGCGCGCTCGACAAAGACGACAATCCTCTGAAGATGGCTCCGCACACCGAAAGCGAACTTACCGCCGACGAATGGACGCACGCATATCCGCGCAGTCGTGCCGCTTTCCCGCTGAAATGGATAGCCGAAAACAAGTTCTGGCCCGCCGTTTCGCGCGTGGACAACGGCTACGGCGACCGCAATCTTGTCTGCTCCTGCGCACCGATTGAAAATTGGATATAAGAATTGAATTATGTGTAGGCTGTCTCAAAAGCCGGTCATTCCGCTAACGCTTTTGGGACAGCCTCTATATAATTATGAATTATGAATTAATAATTCTTCGTGGTTCTTCGTGCATCCTTCGTGGTTCTTCGTGTAAGTTTTATCACACGAAGTTTCACGAAGAAGGCACGAAGTTTCACGAAGTTCTTTTTACCTTTAATTAATTCATAATTCATAATTCATAATAATGTTATGAAATTTTATTTACTTTTGTGCGATAAAATAAGTTTTTTGTAATGATTTTTAAGTTTAAGTCATGAAGCAATTTAGTATTTTGGTAATCAATCCGGGTTCAACGTCAACGAAAATAGGCGTATATCAAAACAACACTCCTGTCCTGATAAAAAAGTTGCATCACAGTAACAAGGATTTAACGAGGTTTCAGAGTATAATCGACCAGTACGAGTTCCGCAAGGAGGCTATTGTCAAGGAACTTGAAAGCGCCGAAATTTCTTTGAGCGACATCGACATTGTGGTTGCACGCGGCGGTTTGGTAAGACCAATTTCATCTGGCATATACGAGGTGAACGAACGAATGATACATGATTTGCGTATCGGTTTGATGGGCGAACATGCAAGCAATCTGGGAGGCTTGATTGCCGCCAACTTGATACAGTCCATTCCCGACGCAAAAGCATACATTGCCGACCCCGTAGTGGTTGACGAGTTGCAGGACGTGGCTCGAATAACAGGACTTCCGGAGTTTAAACGCGCCTCAATCTTTCACGCTCTGAATCAAAAAGCCGTTGCACGACGACATGCGCGTTCGATAAATCGCAATTATGTAAACATCAATCTTATTGTGGCGCATCTTGGCGGCGGCATCTCTGTAGGCGCACACAAAAAAGGCAAAGTTATCGACGTGAATAATGCTCTCGACGGCGACGGACCGTTTTCGCCCGAACGTTCAGGCTCGCTTCCGGCAAGACAGTTGTTGCAATTGGCTTACAGCGGAAAATACACCGAAGAACAAATCTCTAAAATGATAACAGGTACAGGAGGTTTGATGGCTTACTTCGGAACAAACGACGCCTACGAAATCGAAAAACGCGCTTGCAATGGCGATGCGGAATGTCAACTGATGCAGGATGCTATGGCATATCAGGTAGGAAAAGCGATAGGCGAAGCAGCAGCAGTACTGCATGGCGAAGTCGATGGAATCTTGATTACGGGAGGCATAGCTAACAATCGACATATCTGTGAGTATATTCGCGAGATGACTAAGTTTATTGCTCCGGTAATAGTTTATCCGGGCGAAGACGAACTCGCTGCTCTCGCCGAAAACGGTTTAATGATTTTAAATGACTCCTGCAAAGCGAATGAATATTGATTATAACTCCATTGTACGATTTATTAAGGAACACCACGTGCTTACTCTGGCAACTTGTGCCGACAATCTACCTTACTGTTTCAATGCCTTCTACGTGTTTTTGGAAGAACAGTCAAGTTTCATATTCACTTCCGACCGTAAAACGCGACACATCAGAGAAGCAGAGCAAAACACACAAGTTGCAGGCTCGATAGTTCTGGAAACCGAAACGGTGGGCAAAATACAGGGCTTGCAGTTTTGTGGAGAAATCAAAGAATTGCAAGGCTTACAGGCGTTGAAAGGACGTATGGCTTATTTGAAACGTTTCCCTTACGCTGTGCTGACAACTACGCCCTTGTGGACAGTGGAAATGAATTATGCAAAACTCACCGACAACCGACTGGGATTCGGAAAGAAGATAATCTGGACCAAAAAAGTCTGATACCATATCGGCGTCAAAATGTCTCAAAATGAAACGAATTTTACTCGAACAATAGTGAAACACAACTATACGTATAAGAAAATGAATTACACTGAAACCATTCAATATCTATACGCTTCGCTGCCGGTGTTTCACCGCACGGGAAAAGCGGCGTACAAGGCAAATCTGAACAACAGCCTTGCACTCGACGAATATTTCGCACATCCGCACTCGCGCTACAAAACCGTGCATATTGCAGGAACGAACGGCAAAGGTTCGGTTTCGCACATCCTTGCCGCCACACTGCAATCGACGGGATACAGAACGGGACTTTATACCTCGCCGCATCTGCGCGATTTCCGCGAAAGAATAAAAATCAACGGACAGGAAATAGCCGAACAGGAAGTAGTTGATTTTGTCGAGAATCATCGCGATATTATCGGCAAATTACAGCCCTCGTTTTTTGAAATAACCTCGGCAATGGCTTTCGACTGTTTTGCGCGTCAACAGGCAGACATTGCCGTCATTGAAACAGGTTTGGGCGGACGGCTCGATTCTACAAACATCATCACGCCTGCACT
>JAITHX010000093.1 GCA_031279735.1 Prevotellaceae bacterium | reverse complement strand
CAAAGGCTTCGCAAGGGGCGCAGAGGCTTCGCGTCCTTTGCGCAAGGTCGCCGGAGGCTGCGGGTCAAGCTCTCAAGACCCGTAGCCGCGCGCCCTTCGCAAAGGACGCGAAGCCCTTGCGCCCTTTGCGAAGCCTTTGCGCCCTATAAATCGACTTGCGTTACAAAAACACCGCAACGCGGTGAAAAACGGGAGGAAGATTTTAAAGATTGATACGGGATTTTGGACACCCCCCCATCCTCCGCCCGTCCGTCAGGCATTAACAATTAACAATTGACAATTAACAATTGACCAAATTTTGCGGGACAGAAAAAAAGGTTTAACTTTGCGCGCTCTAAATGCGGGTATGGCGTAATTGGTAGCCGCGTCAGATTTAGGATCTGGTGCCTTAGGGCGTGTGGGTTCGAGTCCCTCTATCCGCACAGGAAAGCCGGAAGGGAAACGAGAGTTTCATCCGACTGTTAATATTTGATTTATACATAATATTTTTAATGGAATTAATACAAAGAAACGAAGGGCTTTCGTCTATTCTGACAGTGAAAGTGATGCCGGACGATTACAGGCAACAGGTGGAAAAGGCGCTTAGGAAAGCTCGCCAGACGGCTCAGGTAAAAGGTTTTCGTACGGGTAATGTTCCGATGTCGATGATTAAGAAGATATACGAGCGGTCGTATGTTGCGGAGGAGGTATCCAAAATGGTGCAGGATCGTATTGCGGAGTATTTGGAGGGGGAAACTCGCAAGCCTATAGGGGATATTATGCCGTGCGACGCTCCCGTTGACTGGGCAAGCGACGAATTTGAGTTTTCCTTTGAAGTGGCTTTTTATCCGGCTCGGCTGGATTTCAGCTTTGACGATATTATCATTCCTTATTACGATATTACGGTGCGTGCGGAAGATATAGACAATCGAATCGGTCTTTTGCGCGAATCGTACGGCTATAGCGCGAGCGTGGAAACGGCGGAAGAAAATGACGCGATAAGCGCGGTGTGCAAGCTGTCGGATGCCGAAGACGCGACGGAGAAATATGTGAAGTTCCTGATGCAAAAGATTCCCGCCGAATATAAGTCGCTTTTTGCGGGCGCCCGCAAGGACGACCGGATAGAGGTTGAATTGCGCAAGGTTTTTCCCGACGACGTGGATTTGTCGAATATGCTTCAGGTGTCTGCGGACGAACTCGACGCTCTTCCCGCAACTGCGGTTGTGACCGTAACGGAGATTTCGCGCTTCGTGCCCGCAGAAATGAATGCGGATTTTTTCGGCAAGGTGGACGAGAGCCTGAGCAGCGAGGAGGAATTTAGGGCTTTTGTGGGCGAAAGCGCGAAAATCTATCACGAAAGATTGTCGCTCAGGAAGCTTGCCGACGATGCCATTAATCTTATTTACGAGAAATCCGGCATAGAGCTGCCGGCGGACTTCGTGAAAAAGAATCTCGCCAAAGCGAATAAGGACATGGAGCTTTCGTATATCGAAGCCAATCTGTCCGCCACCATCGAATCGATGACGCAAAAGTACATCATCGACGCTCTGCTCGAGCGCGAGGGCGTGACCATCAACGAGCAGGAGATAGTGGACAAGGCATGGGATGTGACGCGGGTTCAGGCGGATACCTACGGACTGTATGACATCGACATGCGCGAAGTGGTGCAAAGCCGGCTGAAAAACGAGAAGAACATACAGCAGTTCGTTTCCTACATTAAGGAGGACAAATTCGCCCTTCTGGTGAAGACGAGAGCGAAACTCGATGTGAGGCAGGTCAGTATCGCGGAATTTCGCGAACTGTCGAAATACGGCTACAGCGACGACGTTTATAGCGACGACGACGATCAGCCGGATTTCCTGTCGCTCGGAGCGGCATCCAATTCTCTCGAACCGGCGAAATCGGCGGAATAACACTTTAACACGAACGAATATAATTTGACAATGAACGATTTTTACAAATACGCGGTGAAACATGCGGGCATAAGCAGTCTCGGCATGTACGGCTATACTTCGGCAGTGAGCAGCTCCATCACTCCCTACATTCTGGAGGAGCGGCAGCTGAACGTCCAGCCGCTGGACGTGTTTTCGCGTCTGATGATGGAACGGATCATATTTCTCGGCACGCCGATCTACGACGAGGTGGCGAACATCATACAGGCGCAGCTGCTTTATCTCGATTCGACAGATTCGGGCAAGGACATACAGATATATCTCAATTCGCCCGGGGGTTCGGTTTCGGCGGGTCTCGGAATATACGACACGATGCAGATCATCGGTTCCGACGTGGCGACCATCTGCACCGGAATGGCGGCTTCGATGGCGGCGATTCTGCTTGCGGCGGGGAAGGAAGGCAAGCGCTCGGCTTTGCCCCACGCGAGGATAATGATACATCAGCCTCTGGGGGGCGTCGAGGGTCAGGCGAGCGACATCGAGATAGCGGCAAGGGAAATAATGAAAACGAAACGGGAACTGTACGAGATTCTCGCCAAGCACACCAAACATTCGCCCGACAAGATAGAGAAGGATTCGGACAGAGACTACTGGATGTCGGCGGCGGCGGCGGTGGAATACGGAATGATCGACGAGGTAACGAAAAAACAGGAAAAGCGATAATGGCACACAACAACTCTCCGGCAAAGAACAAATGTTCGTTCTGCGGGCTTAACGGCAGCAAGCTCGAACTGCTCATCGTGGGCATCGACGCCTGCATTTGCAGCGGCTGCGCCGAGCAGATTTACCGTTCGCTGAACGGCATGGACGAATACGAGGAATCGGCGGGACGCAAGCCTCTTCCTCCTCCCGCTCCGCTGAAGTCGATACCCAAGCCGGGAAAAATCAAGGCGTTTCTCGACCAGTATGTAATCGGGCAGGACGAGGCGAAGAAATATCTCGCCGTTGCCGTTTACAATCACTACAAAAGAATCGACCAGCCGGCGAACGACGATGTGGAGTTCGAGAAGTCGAACATCATTATGGTGGGCGAAACGGGCACGGGCAAAACCCTGCTTGCGCGTAGCATAGCCAAGATGCTTCAGGTGCCGTTCGCCATTGTTGACGCTACGGTGCTGACCGAAGCCGGATATGTGGGCGAGGATGTGGAAAGCGTTCTCTCGCGCCTGCTTCAGGCGGCAAACTACAATGTGAAATCCGCCGAACGGGGCATAGTCTTTATCGACGAACTGGACAAGATAGCCCGCAAAGGCGACAATCCTTCGATAACCCGCGACGTTTCGGGCGAGGGCGTACAGCAGGGGCTGCTCAAACTGCTGGAGGGTTCGCTGGTGAACGTTCCGCCCAAAGGCGGAAGAAAGCACCCCGACCAGCAATACGTTGTGGTCAACACCAAGAACATACTGTTTATCTGCGGAGGCGCCTTCACCGGCATAGAAAAGCTCATTGCCCGCCGCATGAACACGGGAACGCTGGGCTACAGAGCCGACAAGGAAAAGGTGTCGTTCGACAAGAACAATCTGCTGCAATACGTCGCGCCGGGCGATTTGAAGTCGTTCGGGCTGATACCCGAAATAATAGGGCGGCTTCCGGTGCTGACCTACCTGCTGCCGCTGAACAAGGAGGCTTTGCGCCGAATCGTATCCGAGCCTAAGAACGCTATCATCAAGCAGTATATACGCATGTTCGAGATGGACGGAATAAAGCTCGAGTTCGAGGAAAGCGTGCTGGACTACATAGTGGAGAAAGCGGTGGAGTTCAAGCTCGGAGCGCGAGGGTTGAGGTCGATATTCGAGACGGTGATGGTTGACGCGATGTTCGAATCGCCGTCGAAAAACAAAAAGGAACTGAAAATCACGCTGGAATATGCGAAGGAAAGAGTCGAAAGATTCAACAAGCCGCATGTGGCGTAACAGCAAAACAGAAACAAGCAAAATAAATTTATAACCGTTAAAAAAAAAATTAATCATGAGTTCGGAAGATCAAGTACTGGAAGCCATGCGCAAAGCGGGCAAACCTTTAAGTGCAGCCCTTATCGCCGAGTTGAGCGGGCTGGACAAAAAAGAGGTTGACAAGGCGATGAAATCCCTGAAAGCAACGGGAAGCATCGTCTCGCCTCAAAGATGTATGTGGGAGCCGGCTAAATAGTCGTCGTCCTTCGTGTTTATTTAATTATATGTTAATCTTTTCCGGAGGCGTTTAGTTTCCGGAAAAGTTTTTGTTCGGAACATCGGCGAAGTTAATGTGTGTCTTCGCCAAAATATATAGAATAGAAAATGTCAAAGCAAAATCCGGCAGACGCTTTTCGCAATGCCTCGACGAAAACTAAAATTAGCTTCGGTATAGCGGCAACGCTCTATATCTTGTTTGTGGTCTGGCTGCAAAGCCCGATATGGCTTATCGGTCTCATAGTGGTCTTCGACCTGTATATCACCAAATGGGTGAAGTGGGCGTTCTGGAAGAAACGCTACAAGCCGGGCGAAAAACGCAACCTTCTGCTCGACTGGATCGACGCGCTGGTTTTCGCGCTGATTGTGGCAACCGTGGCTCGCACGTTCTTTCTCGAAGCCTACGTCATTCCGAGTTCCTCGATGGAAAAGTCGCTGCTCGTGGGCGATTATCTCTTTGTGAGCAAAGTTGCCTACGGACCGCGCATTCCTCTCACTCCCGTATCGTTTCCGCTGGTGCACAACCAAATCAGTCTTCCGGTGGTGGGAACTGTCAATTCCTTCTCCGAAATACTGAAGCTGCCCTACCGAAGGCTGACGGGCTTCGGACGGGTGAAACGCAACGACGTGGTGGTTTTCAACTTTCCCAACGGCGACACGGTGGTGAAGGACACGCCGGAGATCATCGACTATCATCAGCAGAAACGGGTGGTGGGCGAATCGACTCTCAAGCAGTGGCTCAAAGCCAACAACCGCCCGCTCGTGAGCCGCCCGATGGACAAAACCGACCATTACGTGAAACGCTGCGTCGCCATTGCGGGCGACACTCTCGAAATCCGCCACTGCCAGCTCTTTATCAACGGGCAGCTCGCCGCCGACCTGCCGGGGATGGAATACGATTATTATCTCAATCTGAAGGAGCCTCTGAATCCCAAAATATTCTCGCAGCTGAACCTCTCGCTCGAAGACCAGCAGAAGCTGAACTCGCAATACGCTTCCCTGCCTCTGACCCGAGAATCGCACGAGAAACTCAAGAACATTTCGTCGGTTATTTCGCTCAGCAAAAAGGAGGAAACCCGCTTCAACAGGGAGTGCTTTCCCTTTTCGGCAGCTTATCCGTGGACGGTGGACAATTACGGACCGCTCTGGGTGCCGAAGCAGGGAGCGACGGTGCGCATCGACCGCGCGAACATCTGCCTCTACGAACGGATAATCACGGCATACGAACACAATACCCTGCAAGTTGAAGACGACAGGATAATGATCAACGGAACGGAAACCGACAGCTATACCTTCAAGATGGACTATTATTTTATGATGGGCGACAATCGTCACGGTTCCTACGATTCCCGCTCGTGGGGGTTCGTGCCGGAAAACCACATAGTGGGAAAGCCGGCGTTCATCTGGTTTTCCTCCGACAAGGACAAGAGCTTCCCCGCGAACATAAGGTGGAACAGATTGTTTAATTCGATAAAATAACGCTCATGGATGTGTCGAAAAGTTTTCTCGTTCTCTTTTCCGCGCTCTGTTTGCTCGCCCGCTGCCCTCAGGGATACGCGCAGGACAACGGAACGGTGAGAAAAATGGTGGAAAAAGGCAACGAAAGCTATGCCGCAGCCGATTATCAGGCGGCGGAAACAGCCTACAAGGACGCGCTGGACGAGAACCCTCGCTCGAACACGGCGCGATACAATCTCGGCAACAGTCTATTCAAGCAGAACAAGCTGGACGACGCCATCGAATCCTATACTCCGCTGAAGAAGGATGCCGACGTAGCCTTCAATATCGGCAACACTCATCTTAAAAAGGAGGAATACGAAAAAGCAATAGAGGCTTACAAGGAGACGCTTCGCAAGAATCCTTCGGACATGGAGGCAAAGGCTAATCTGACCTACGCTCTCATTAAGCTAAGGAGCAGTCAGAATCAGAACCAGAACCAGAACCAGAATCAGAACCAGAATCAGAACAACAAGGATAAGAATCAGGACGACCAGAACAAGGACGATAAGGATAAGAATCAGGACGACAAGGATAAGGACAAGAATCAGGACGATAAGAATCAGGACGATAAGGATAAGAACGACAAGGACAAGAACGATAAGAATAAGGACAGCAAAGACAACAAGAATCAGGACAACAAGAATCAGGACGACAAGGACAAGAACAAAGACGACAAGAACGAACGACAGGACAAAGGCGGCTCAAAACAGCCCGGAATGACTAAGGAGGAAGCCGCCTACATACTGAGCGCCGTAGAGTCGAACGAAAAGAAAACTCAGGAAAAGGTTCAGAAACTCAAAGCCGAAAAGGCGAAGAAGGAACAGCCCGAGAAATATTGGTAACGCATTATTTGTTTAATTTTTAACTATACGAGAATCATGAATATTCCCCGCGAATTAAAGTATTCCAAAGAACACGAGTGGGTAAGTTTCGCCGACGGCATAGCTGCGGTCGGCATCACCGATTACGCCCAAAGTCAATTGGGCGACATTGTATTTGTCGATATCACCTCCGAAGGAGAGACTCTCGCCTGCGGCGATGAATTTGGCGCGATAGAAGCAGTGAAGGCAGTGGCTCCGGCTTACATGCCCGTATCCGGCAAAATCGTGGAAAAGAACGGCGAACTCGACGCCGCCCCCGAATCGGTCAACAAAGACCCCTACGGCGCCGGCTGGATGATAAAGATAGAAGTCGATGACGTTTCGGAACTCGACGACTTGATGGACGCTGACCAATACGCCGAATACACTGCCTGAGAATGAACGCGAGAGCGGACAAATGGCTTTGGGCGGTGAGGATATTCAAAACCAGAACCGACGCCGCCGAAGCCTGCAGGAAAGGGAAAGTGCTGGTCAACGGACTTGAGGCTAAACCGTCGAAGGAGCTTAAGACAGGCGACACGGTTAGCGTGAAGCGTCCTCCGGCCACTTACGTGTTCAAGGTGCTGGCGCTGATAGAAAACCGTCAGCCCGCGAAGAACGTCCCGCTCTATGCCGAGAACATCACTCCGCGCGAAGAACTCGACCGGCTCGCCGAAGCGCAAAACTCCTTTTTCGTTCAGCGGGACAGGGGAACGGGACGTCCCACGAAGAAAGAACGCAGAGATATAGACAAATTCGGATCGGAATCGCTGGACGACGATGATGACGACGAATAACCTCCACGCGGTGTATCTGCTCGCGGGCAGCAATATGGGCGACAGAGCGGGTTTTCTTCGCGCCGCGACGCGCGCCCTCGAGGACGCTCTGGGCGTTCTGTGCGCGGAATCGTCGATTCTCGAAACGGAGCCTTGGGGCTTCTCCGCCCCGACTTTCTTTCTCAATCGCGTACTGTTCTTCCTCACTCCCCTATCGCCATTGGAAGTTCTGGAGGCGGCGCGCCGAATCGAAAACGAAAACGGCAGAATCCGCCCCGAAAACGGAGGCTACGCCTCGCGTACCCTCGACATAGACATACTGTTCTACGACGATGCGGCGATCGACTTGCCCGAACTTCAAATTCCGCATCCCCGACTGCACGAACGGGGATTCGCGCTCGCCCTTATGCGCGAAGTGGCGCCGCTGCTGGTGCATCCCACACTCAACCTCACTATGGAACGCCTGTTTGAAAACTTCATCGAAAAAAATAACTCATGCTGGTTTATAAATTCGGAGGAGCCTCGCTCGACGCTCCCGAAAAGCTCGACAATCTGAGCCGAATCGTTGCCCGGTGCAGCGAGAAACTGATAATCGCGGTCTCGGCCACAGGCAAAACCACTAACGCTCTCGAAGAGGTGAACGAGGCTTATGCCGAACGCGACACGGATAAAGCCCTGCGTCTGCTCGCCGAAGTGGAAAGGCAACATCTCGAACTCGCCGCAAGTTCGGGACTGGGTTCGGGACTGGGTTCGGACACAGGTTCGGACACAGGTTCGGACTGCCCGATAGACGAACTGAAGGCATTGGTCGGCGAAACGGCGACCTTCATTCGCGAAAACAAAGTCCGCGACTTCGATTTCTGCTACGGAAGGATAGTCGCTCTGGGCGAACTCCTGTCGTCCGTCATCGTCAACGCGCACCTCAATCGGGCAGGATTGTTCTCGCGCCTGGTCGATGCGCGCGGCTTTATGGCTACCGACAGCATTTTCCGCGAAGCGAAAGTGTATTTGGACAAAACGGAGAAGAACATACGCGAAACTTTCCCGTTTGCCGACACCGACCGCTATCTCACTCAGGGATTCATAGGCGCCAACCCTCGCGGCGATGTCACCACGCTCGGACGCGAAGGCTCGGACTACAGCGCCGCCATCATCGCATCGAGCCTCGATGCCGAAAGTCTCACCATTTGGAAGGACGTGCCCGGAGTGCTGAACGCCGACCCGAAACTTTTCCCCGACGCGGAACCGCTGCCCGAACTCTCCTACAAGGACGCGGCGGAATTGTCGTACTACGGAGCAAGGGTCATTCACCCTAAAACGATTCAGCCTCTCGCGGGGAAAAATATCCCGCTGTTCGTGCGCTCGTTCGTCGAGCCGGAACTGCCGGGGACGCGCATCTCGCACGGAAAATCCCTGCCCGACATACACGTGATAGCGGTGAAGCCGAATCAAATCCTCGTGTCGGTACTGCCGAAGGACTTTTCGTTCGCCTCGGAACGCGCAGTGGACGAACTGCTCGCCGTAATGCACGCCTTTCAGCTTAAAATACATTTGATACAGTCGTCGCCGCTCTGCATCTCGCTCTGCACCGACGACGGACGCAATGCCCGTCTCGCCATCGACGAACTGAGAATGAACGGTCTGGTGCTCTACAACGACGGACTCGAACTGATTACCATCCGCAACTATACCGACGAACTTATCGGCAGATACACAGGTTCGCGGGAAAAACTGATCCTTCAATGCGACAGGACAATCGCGCGAATCCTCGTTAAGGGATGAAAGCCCTGCGTTCAGCCTTTCCGCCTTCGTCGCCGAAGGAAATGTCGGCGCGAGGCTGGGACTGCGCCGACGTGGTTTTCTTTTCCGGCGACGCCTACGTGGATCATCCCGCCTTTGGCGCCGCCGTCATCGTTCGCACGCTCGAAAGCATAGGGCTAAGGGTGGCGATAGTTCCGCAGCCGAACTGGACCGACGACTTGCGCGACTTCCGCAAGTTCGGCCCGCCGCGGCTGTTCTTCGCCGTCAGCGCGGGCGCAATGGACAGCATGGTGAACCGCTACACCGCCAACAAACGCACGAGAAGCGACGACGCCTATACGCCCGATGCCCGTCCGGGCGCCCGTCCCGACCGCGCGGCAACGGTGTATGTGCGAATACTGAAGCGCCTGTATCCGCAAATACCCGTAGTTGCTGGAGGAATAGAGGCTTCGCTCCGGCGGTTTACGCACTACGATTTTTGGGACGACGCTCTGCGTCCTCCGTTCTCGATTGATTCGGGCGCCGATTATCTGATTTACGGACAAGGCGAACGGGCGGTGAAGGAACTCGTCGGGCGGCTTAAGGCTGGAGCCGACATGTTCGACCTCCCGCAAACGGCTTTCGTCGTGCCGAAGTCGGCAGCCGGACGCTTCGCCGAAAGCGCTCTGACGCTTAACTCCCACGAACAATGCTGCGCCGACGCCGACAAGTTCGGCGCAAACTTCCGCGCGATAGAAACCGAATCGAACTCCGCCGCCGCAAAACGGCTGCTGCAGGCTTGCGGCGAATTGGTAGTGGTGGTCAACCCGCCCTATCCCGCCGCCGCCGCCGAAGAACTCGACGCCATCCACGACTTGCCGTTCGCCCGCCGTCCGCATCCGCGCTACGCCGACAAGCGCATCCCCGCCCACGAGATGATCAAACACTCCATCACTCTGCATCGCGGATGTTTCGGCGGATGCAGCTTCTGCACCATATCGGCGCATCAGGGCAAGTTCATATCGAGTCGTTCGCCGGCGTCGGTGCTGCGCGAGGTTGACGCGATAGCCGCCATGCCCGACTTTCGAGGACATATTTCCGATCTCGGAGGTCCGGCGGCAAACATGTACATGACGGGCGGACACCGCGCGGAACTTTGCCTCAGCTGTCGCCGCCCCTCCTGCCTCTTTCCCCGCATCTGCCGCAATCTGAACGTCGATCACTCGCCGCTGACGGAACTCTACGCCGAAGTGCGCCGTCATCCCGCCGTGAGGAAGGTGACCATAGGCAGCGGAATACGTTACGACATGTTTCTGACCGGCGAGGGCTTTATCGACGAGGCCGGACGACGCTACTTTGAAACTCTGGTGAAGCATCATGTTTCGGGACGATTGAAAGTGGCTCCGGAGCACTCTTCTCCGGCAGTGCTGCAAATGGTGCGCAAACCCTCGTTCGATCTGTTCGTAAGACTGAAAAAGGAGTTTGACGAGATCAACCGCCGTCTGGACTTGCGACAGCAGCTGATTCCGTATTTCGTTTCCTGCCTGCCGGGATGCGCCGACGAGGACATGCGGCGGCTGGCTGCCGAAGCGCGCCGTCTTCGCTGCTGCCCGGAACAGACGCAGTGTTTTACCCCTACGCCCATGACCCTCGCCTCGACGGTGTTCTACACCGGAAAGGATCCTTATTCGGGGAAAAGAGTGCGCGTGGTTAAATCGGCGGAAGGACGCAAACGACAACACTTGTTAATTAAGAATTAAGAATTAAGAATTAAGAATTGCCTGCGGACGCGGGGAGAGTTTATGAATTATGAATTATAAATTATGAATTATGAATTGCCTGCGGACGCGGGGAGAGCTTATGAATTATGAATTATAAATTATGAATTATGAATTGCCTGCGGACGCGGGGAGAATTAGAAATTAATAATTAATAATTAAGTATTTAGAATTTTCTTCGGACGAGGGTTTATATTAATAATAATGAATTATTAATTATGAATTATGAATTGCTTGCGTACGCGGGGAGTTATTATGAAATATGAATTATATATTATGAATTATGAATTGCCTGCGGACGCGGGGAGAATTAGAAATTAAGAATTAAGAATTAAGAATTAAGAATTGCCTGCGGACGCGGGGAGAATGAAGAATGAAGAATGAAGAATTAAGAATGAAGAATGAAGAATGAAGAATGAAGAATGAAGAATTGCCTGCGGACGCGGGGAGAATGAAGAATGAAGGGTTCTACTTGGAATTGTGTGGAAAAAGTTTGCGTGTTTTTTCACCGCGTTGCGGTGTTTTTGTAACGCAAGGGGCGCAAAGGCTTCGCAAGGGGCGCAGAGGCTTCGCGTCCTTTGCGAAGGGCGCGCGGTTACAAGTCTTGAGGGCTTGACCCGCAATCTTTTCCATCTGCCGAACGCTCCTCGACTCTCCGCGCTGTTTTTGCGACAGTATCATTTTGCGATATGCTTTTCATAAAACAGTCTGTATTAGACGTAAGAGGTTATCCACTTCTGGAGTTCCGGAATTACGAAGGAATTGTCACGAAATAACTTGACTTTTTACCGTCGTGTTGCGGTTTCTCACCGCAAAGGGCGCAAGGGCTTTGCAAAGGACGCGAAGCCTTTGCGCCCTCTGCGAAGCCCTTGCGCCC
>JAITHX010000147.1 GCA_031279735.1 Prevotellaceae bacterium | reverse complement strand
TTCGTCAGCTTCCTCAATAGTATAAAACTCTCCCTCCTCAATCCTGTGAAAGTGTTCCCACCATTCCTCCTGCGTGCCGTGGAACGGGACGTTAGGATTCCAATCGTCAGCCGACGATATGTCGGGAGTATTTGCTTGATAAGCCGTTTCAGGCTCGTTGACTGTATCCGGAGCTGCGTCCGGCTTTCTGTACGGTTTGTTTTGCATGATGTAAATTTTTTAATGCGCTGCAAAGGTACTGATAAGTTTTCGATAACGACGGCGTTTAGGGAATTAAGAATTAAAAATTAAGAATTAAGAATTGCCATCCGGCTCTATCACTCATAAGTCCTCCTCGCGTCCGGATGGCAATTCTTAATTCTTAATTCTTAATTCTTAATTTTCTTCGCCATGATTATCACTCCAGTTATCTTCAGCAGTATGGCGACGAAGAATAGCGTTCTGTGCAGCGCCGGCACATCAACTGTGGCTTTAAGAAGCAGAGAGACGAGCATCACGCCTACTCCCGTCAGAATAAAATACAGTCCTCTGTTTGCCTTGAAGCCTTTGGCGCGAAAGGTCAGTACGAGAAACGTGAGTTTCAGCGCAATGGCAATGCCTGCCAGCAGCCGGAACCAGAAGTCGGACATGTTTGCCGTCAGTTTGAAGGCGAACGCAAGAAGCATCAGCGACAGTCCTAAGTATAAAAACATCTTAACTAACATCCTAAAAAAATAAGGACGTAAAGGTAGCTGTTTCGGAAATAATTTTCAATTGTGGCGGTCACGTTTCGGAAAATCCCTCGTATATATTAGCGGACGAAAAGAAGTTGATGTGTCGAATAGAACGGATAAAATAATCAGAGCCTGCATCGGGCGCAACGCTTCCGCACAAATGCAGTTCTACGCGATGTTCTGCAAAACGGTCTATAACTCCTGCTATAGGATTCTGTTGCAGGCGGAAGAGGCGGAGGATGCAATGCAGGAGGCTTTCGTGAAAGCCTTCGACAAGCTCGAAACCATGGGCGAAGCGGCTCCCGAAGCATGGCTCAGGCGAATAGCCGTCAACACGGCTATCGACAAACTGAAACGGCGACGACCGACGTGCGCGCGCATCGAGGATTTCGCAGTCGTTGCCGACAACGAGGTGTCTTGCGACGAGGAGGAGATTTCGCTCAAAGTTGCCGAAGTCCGAAGAGCTATAGCCTGCCTGCCCGACGACTGCCGGGTGATAGTCAGCCTTCATCTGCTCGACGGCTTCGATTTCGGCGAAGTGGCGGAAATTCTGCATATCAGAGAGGACGCCGCCCGAAAACGCTTCGAGAGAGCGCGGAAAAAACTGGTTGCCTCGCTTAAAACGATTACAAAGGATACAACACAACATTTTAATTGAACGATGATTGAACGATTCATTGAAAATAATCGCGAGGCGTTCGACGACGCGCCTCTCCCCGAAGGTCACTCGGAGCGGTTTGAACGGCGACTGAAGCTCGCCGCCCGACGCCGCCGACTGTTGCGGACGATACGGATGACGGCGGCAGCGGCGGCGATTTTCGCCCTCGCGTACATGCTGCTTCCGAAGGACGGAGACAAAGCGGAGCAAATCTGCATACTGTCGGGCGAAATGCTCGAAACGAAACGCTATTACGCCTCCATGCTGAACGCGGCTAAAATCCGCGTGGAACGAATCGTGGCGACCGCCGAACCGGAAATTCGCCGCGAACTGGACGCCGAACTCAGTTTGATAGTCTCCGATTCAGCCTCGTTCTGCAACAATTCCGACGAAAGCGCGGCTATTATGATTCAATACTACGACTCGAAGATAGCAGCTCTGCGAAACATCGAGAACGCGCTGACCGGCAAATCGAAATGTAAAACTTTAAATACAAAACATCAATGAATGCAAAGATTAAGCTAGCGGCAATCGCGGTGCTCGTCGCCCTGTTCACGCAACACCCCGCCGCCGCAAGAGAACACAGGGCTGAAAAAACCATCGTCAAATCCTTCGACGCGCGCGCAGGACACGACCTGGCAATCGACCACAAGTTCGGCAATGTAAACATTGTCAACTGGGACAGAAACGAAGTCTATTTCAGCATAGAAATAGAAGTCGAATCCGATTCCGAATCGAAAACGCGGGAGAAACTCTCGAAAATCGACGTCGTCTTCTCTCAGTCCGGCAAACGCATCGAAGCGCGAACCGTATTTGAACAGTACGACTGCAACAACTGCAATATCAAGATAACCTACAACGTCAGCGTCCCGCGCGGCATCAACCTCAAGCTGCAATGCCAGTATGGAAACGTCAAAATCCCGAATATCGAAGGCACCGCGGAAATAAACCTGAAGTACGGCAACCTCAACGGCGAATCACTCGGCGGCAATTCCAACGACCTGAATGTTAATTACGGCAACATCAAACTGTCGGGCGACATAACCGGCGCCAGCAACATCAATATCAAGTACGGCAACTTCGAAGCCGAAAACCTGCCCGACGAGCAAAGCGTTTTCGACATCGCCTACGGCAACGCCTCCTTCAAAAAAACGGGCAAAGCGCGCTTCTCCGTAAAATACTCGAACGTTAAACTCACCGAAGTAAAGGAGATGGAAATAGAAAGCGCCTACTCCAAATTCAAAGCCGACAAAGCGGGATCGATCCGCGCATCGGCGAAATACGACAAGTACAGCATCGGCGCCGCCGACAGAATAAAAGGCTCGCTGTCGTACGTCGATCTCCAAGTCGGAAACCTGAACGAATCTCTGACCGTCGAACAAGTGAAGTACGGTCACGTGAACGTCAACAAAGTAGCGCGCAACTTCGAATCCATACGAATCGACGCCGCCTATACCAACATCCACCTCGGATTCGACCGCAACGCCTCCTTCAGCTCCGACATGCACACTTCCTACGGCTCAATAAACGTCGATTCAGCCTTCGGAACGAAAACAAAGAAAGACAAGGACGAATATCTCCAAACGAACAGCGGAAAAGCTGCCGTGAAGATAGAAAACAAACATGCGGATATAACGATAGCTACACAGTAAAACAATAAAACAGTAAAACAATAAACATGAAATCTTATCGCAAGGAACTTTGCTTTAACACCTCCACGAGACGCGCATTTCTCAACATCACTCCGGAGGTCAACGCATGTCTGGCCGAAAGCGGTATTCGCGAAGGTCTGCTATTGGTCAACGCTATGCACATTACCGCCAGCGTATTTATCAACGACGACGAAAGCGGACTTCATCACGACATGGAAGTCTGGCTCGAAGCTCTGGCTCCCGAAAAACCCTACGACCGATATCGACACAACTCCTACGAGGACAATGCCGACGCTCACCTGAAACGTTCGGTTATGGGACGCGAAGTTGTAGTTGCAGTCACCGGCGGGGAATTAGACTTCGGACCGTGGGAACAAATCTTTTACGGAGAGTTCGACGGCAAACGGAAAAAAAGAGTGCTGGTGAAAATCATTGGAAATTAAGAATTAAGAATTAAGAATTAAGAATTAAAAATTACCTATCGGACGTTTAGGAATGTGGCATCAGTAATTGCCATTTGGAATAAACCCTCGACATTGTTGCGAACAATGTCGAGGGTTTTTTATTAATTTTTAAGGTTCTACTGGGAATTGTGTGGAAAAGCCATAAAACCCTTATTTTTCAAAGTGCCCTTAGCAGCCCTGACGGCATATATTCACCCTTATCCCCTTATTTCCTTATTAAGGGATTGTGCGGTTATTCACCGCGTCGCGGTGCTTTTTCACCGCAAAGGGCGCAGAGGCTTCGCAGAGGACGCAGGGGCTTCGCGTCCTTTGCGCAAGGTCGTTGGAGGTTGCGGATCAAGACCGGCAGCCGGCACTCTTCGCAAAGGACGCGAAGCCCTTGCGCCCTTTGCGAAGCCTCTGCGCCCCTTGCGTTACAAAAACACCGCAAACTTTTTCCACACAATTCCCTGTAGAACCAATTAATTAGTGGTTAGTGGTTAGTGGTTAGTGGTTAGTGCCTACCGGACGGGTGGAGAGAGACGGAGACACTGAGCCGGCAGTAATTAGTGGTTAGGGATGTGTTAGAAATAACTTAGGAATTGTCACGAAATAAATTGACGGTGTTTTCACCGCATAGCGGTGTTTTTTTACCGCAGAGGGCGCAAAGGCTTCGCAGAGGGCGCAAAGGCTTCGCGTCTTTTGCAAAGGGCGCAAGGGCTTTGCAAAGGACGCGAAGCCTTTGCGCCCTCTGCGAAGCCTTTGCGCCCTCTGCGGTGAAAAAAACACCGCGACGCGGTGAAAAAACGCACAATCCCTTATATAAAGGAACAAGGGCGAATATATGCTGCGGTGAAAAACCTCACAAACTTCCGCCATGCGATAAAAAACTTCCGGAACTGTAACAAGTTGTTTATTCGACATCCTTTAATTCCTGATTCTCAATTCTTAATTTCCGAAGCGCGATTCATAATTTTTTTTCCTACTTTTGCACGAATTTTTAACACTTCGTGTTTCAAAATGAATGATGTAAATGAAAGAAAAGACGGATTGACGCTTTTCGACAAAATCTGGGACGCCCATGTAGTGTCGTCTGTGGAAGACGGTCCCGATCAGTTGTATATCGACATACATTATTGTCATGAGGTAACGAGTCCTCAGGCATTCGACGGATTAAGAAACAGAAATCTTAATGTCTTCAGACCTGAAAATACCTTTTGCACTGTCGATCATAATATCCCGACGGCAGATCAGGACAAGCCGGTGAAAGACCCCGTGTCGAAGTTTCAAATTGATACTCTTGAACAAAACGCGCGCGAGTTTGGAGTGTCGTTTTTCGGTCTCGGACACGAGAAGAACGGAATAGTGCATGTGGTGGGGCCGGAGAACGGACTGACGCTGCCCGGCATGACCATAGTCTGCGGCGACAGCCACACTTCCACCCACGGCGCCTTCGGAAGCATAGCTTTCGGCATAGGCACCAGCGAGGTGGAAATGACCCTCGCCTCCCAATGCATCCTGCAGCCCAAACCGTTAAAAATGAAAGTATCTATCTGGGGCAAGCTCCGGAAGATGGTTACGGCGAAGGATGTTGTGCTCTACGTTAT
This sequence comes from Prevotellaceae bacterium, assembly GCA_031279735.1. Taxonomy (GTDB): domain Bacteria; phylum Bacteroidota; class Bacteroidia; order Bacteroidales; family UBA932; genus JAIRLF01. Next base: position 4,961 of record JAITHX010000147.1, on the reverse strand, counting down.
CGCCAGAATGGGAACGGGCGGCGCAACAGGCTACTTTATCGAGTACGACGGGGAAATAATCGTCAACATGAGCATGGAAGAGCGGATGACGGTGTGCAATATGAGCATCGAACTCGGCGCAAGAGGAGGCATGATCGCTCCCGACCAAAAAACGTTCGACTATCTGCGCGAAAGAGAATTTGCCCCCAAAGGCGAAGACTGGGACATCGCCGTCGAACGGTGGCGCGCACTGAAATCGGACGCCAACGCCATATTCGACAAGGAAATATTTTTCGACGTGAGCGACATCGAACCGATGATTACCTACGGCACAAATCCCGGAACCGGCATATATGTTAAAGAGAATATTCCCGAATACAATGCCATCGACGGCGATTCGCTGCCCTCATTCAAAAAAATGCTCGATTACATGGGTTTCGTTCCGGGCGAAAAACTGCTCGGCAAACCGGTGGACTACGTTTTCCTCGGGAGCTGCACCAACGGACGAATAGAAGATTTCAGACTTTTCGCCGACTTCGTGAAGGGCAGAAAAAAAGCCGACAACGTTACGGCGTGGATCGTGCCGGGTTCGAAAGCGGTGGAAAAACAGGCGATAGAGGAAGGGCTGGTCGAAATTCTGGAAAAAGCCGGATTCGAAATGCGACAGCCCGGATGCTCCGCCTGTCTCGCAATGAACGACGACAAAGTCCCCGCCGGAAAATATGCCGTAAGCACCTCCAATCGAAACTTTGAAGGACGACAGGGACCCGGCGCGAGAACCCTGCTGGCAGGACCTCTGGTTGCCGCCGCCGCCGCAATCGCAGGCGTCATAGCCGACCCGCGCAATATTCCGGTGCCAAGAATCAATCTCGACGAATGGATCATAACATCGACGGAACCGGAGGCGAAACCCGACGGAAAAAAAAGCGCCGACGATTGAACTTTTCCCCTTGTCGTGCATCATATCATGGGTTAAATAAAAACGGTTTGACTTATTTTATATAATGAAACAAACATCAGAAAAGAAAAAATCCGGAACCCCGGTCGTTCGAGCAATGCAACGGCAATTACCGTTGCTTTTTGTTCTTCCGTTTGCGCTAGCATGCAGCAGCGAAGTGTATTTCAACATGGGATCCGGATGGCTTTCCACCAATCTCAAAACAGTTTATATCGACACCTGCTCCGTGACGCTCGCCACAATGAAAGTCGATTCTGTTCAAACCAACAACCAGAGCGTAATGCTCGTGGGCAGATACAGGGACGTCAACGCCTACAGCGGCAGTCAGCTCGCGGGAACAATCACGGCGACCTCGTTCGCCGAAATACAGCGCGCCGACGCAGTGTCGGAAATAGCCAACAACGCTGAATTCGATTCCATAGTCGTCGAAATGCGCTTTTCGGGAACCTATGCCGGCGATACAACTAAAAACATGCATCTGAAAATATTTCATCTCGCCGAACGCATAAACAACGAGGCATCCGAAGTGCAGTCGTTCTACAATACAAACTCCTTTAGGACGGAAGACGCTCCGCTCGCCGAAGCCGAATTTCCGGTGCGCCCCCACAACACAAACTGGACAACGACAGGCGGCATCCCCGTCGAACCCGTCCGAATCAAACTGCCCGACTCCATAGGCATCGATCTGTTCGACAAAATCAGAAAAGGAACCGAAGAAGTGACAAACGCCGACAACTTCGCGAAATACTTCAAAGGATTCGCTTTCAAAGCGGGCGACGGAGTCAATCAAATCGTGGGACTGAAAGCCGACTCGACTTTCAAAATGATTCTGCACTATCACATCAGGGAAGATTTCGTGGTCAACAGAACTCTTTCCTTCAGCATCAACACCGCGCGACAGTTCAACAATATCGCAGCCGACAGATCGGAAACTCCCCTCGAGTTTACCCCGCTCGACAAGGAAATACCCGCTTCGTCGTCCGGAAATCAAGCCTATCTCGCCGCCGGCGACGGTCTGTATGTCAAGGCGGATTTCCCGACCATTCCCGATCTTGCCCGACTTAGCGACTACGGATCGGTGGAACGGGCGGTGCTGGAGCTGAAACCCGTTGTCGGAACCTACGAAACCGTTCCGCTTCCGCGAACCCTCAACGTATATGCAGTTTCGGAATCGGGCGAATCGGAATCGATACTGAACGACGCCCAAAACATCCCCCTCACCGGCAATCTCGTTGAAGACTTCATGTCGAGAGAAAAAACATATTATTCGTTCGACATCACTTCGTTCGTTCAGAATCAGGTTTTCGCGCAGGCAAATCAGAAAATGTATCTTGCAATCAGACTTCCAATGAGCGACATGCAGAAAACCGTCGCGCGCCTTGCATTGGGCGACAGCAGTCATTCCCTGCAGATAGGAACGCAGTACGCCTCCAACAAAGCCGTTTTGAAACTGTACTATAATATGTATAACGAACCGAGATGAAAAAGAAATTATTATTCTCCATAATGCTGCTCTCGCTCTACTGCTCGTCGCGCGCGCAGCACAGCACCAACTCGCCGTACTCGATGATGGGACTGGGCGAAATAAACACCGAAACCTACGGACATCTGAGCGGAATGGCAAATTCGGGCGTCGGATTCAGAATGCCCGGATTGCTGAATTTCTCGAATCCCGCAGCCCCGGCAGTGGATTCCCTCTCGTTTCTGTTCGACATAGCTATGTCGGGAAACATAGCGCAGTATTCAAACGCCGACGTTAAGGAATACGCAACCAATTTCAACGTGCGAAAAGTGGCGGTCGGCGTCCGGCTCTATCCCCGACTCACCGCAGCGGCAGGAATACTCCCGTTCAGCAGCGTGCAGTACAGAGTGTCCACCGAAAACTACATCGAAGGAAGCAGCGACAAACAGTATGTGTTCTACGAAGGATCGGGAGGATTGTCGAGACTGTTCCTGAACGTGTCCTACAAGCTGACCGCAAACCTTTCGGCAGGCGTCAGCGCTTCCTACCTCTTCGGCAGGATAAACAGAAAGGAAAGCATAACCACCCAAAGCGTGACGAACGCCACGGAAGTGGACAAATTCCTGGCGGAGTTCGGTCTGATGTACGTCAAAAACATTGCCGACGGAACAACGCTCTCGGCGGGCGCAACCTATTCCTACCGGAACAAGATAGCTATGAAACAATATCACTCGAACACCATAAGCGGACAGACAAACACCAAAACAACCGCCTACACCTGGCTTCCGCAAACCTTCGGCGCCGGCGCCGCATTGCAAAACATGGCGAAACGCAGCTACAGGTCGCTTTCCGTCGATTACCGCTTCGGAAACTGGAGCGCGATCACCTCGCCCGATTCGCGAATGAGATACGTCAACAACCACCGAATAAGCGCGGGCGCGGCATACGTGCCGAACTACCGCACGCCGCGAACATATTTCCAGCGCGTACAGTATCAGGCAGGCGTTTACTATGCCGCATCGAACATGATTATCGGCGGAAACACGCTGACCGAAAAAGGCATAACCGCAGGTTTAGTATTCCCGCTGAAAAACAGCCAGACACAACTGTTCCTCTCCGCCGACGCCGGTCGCAAAAGCGGCGACATGCTCATCGGGGAAAATTACGTGAAGGTGAATTTCGGCGTCAGCATCAACCAGCAATGGTTCATGAAATGGTTTTACGATTAACTATAATTCCGTCAGTAATTCAAAAAACTGACAGAATCATAGTATCTTTGCGGCAAAATTTTTCGGGCGATAAAACATGTATAAAAAAATAGACGCCAACATATTAAAAATGGAGTTCGCCGACAGAAAATCCTTTTCGGCGCAGGAAGCGTTTTCTTTATATTCAGCCGAAAACAACGAAATCACTATGCACAATATCTATTGGCTTATTCATTCGCTTACGCAAAAAGGAATTATTAACAAAGTTAGCAGAGGCGTTTATGCTTTCGGCGCGGGTAGAAATTTCACGCCTGTTCTTTCGACGAAAAGCAAAACAATCTATCGGCAAATCAGGAAACAGTTTCGTTATGTTGATTTCTGCGTTTGGGAGCTGTCTGTTGTCAATCTGTTTGCCTGCAATCTCATTAACTTTAACATTATTTTTGTCGATATAGAGCGGGCTGCAATTGACGCCGTATATTATTTTTTGAAAGAAAAAAACAAATACACTTTCAAATTGAGCAATACAAAAGACGAACTTGTCGGTTTGAAAAATTCCGTTTGTGTTCGCCCGCTCGTCACGCAGTCGCCTTTAATTGATTTTGAAAGTATAAAAACAGCAAGTTTGGAAAAAATTTTAGTTGATTTAGCAGCCGACAAAGAATTTTTTCCATTTCAGGGAAATGAAATCGAAGCGCTTTATCAATCCGCCTTCGAGCATATTGCAATTAATAAAAACGCATTGTTGCGCTATGCCGGACGGAAAGAAAAAAGAGAGATAATTCGGCAGTTGCTAGAGATTGTAAATTGTCGGTAAATTGCAATTGCTGACAAAATATGGATAATGATAAACGAAAAAAGTATATCAAAGGAGTGGTTGCAAACCGTTTCAAAACAGCATAAAGCCGACATTTCGCTTGTGGAAAAACTTGTCAGGGCATTTTTGCTGCTGGAAGGACTTGCCGAGTCGGGGTTAAATTTCGTATTCAAAGGCGGCACTTCATTGATGTTGCTTTTTGATAAGCCAAAACGTCTTTCGATTGACATTGATATTATTGTGCCTGACAAAAATTTTAATTTGACAAAAATTTTACAGCAAATATGTATTCAAAAAGGATTCAATTCCTTTGAAAAAGCAAACCGTAACTCCAATTCGTTAATCAACAAGGAGCATTATAAGTTGTTATTTTCGTCTGCTTTGTATGCAAAAGAACTGGATGTTTTATTGGATGTGCTTTATGAAGATGTTAAATATAATAATCTTATAAATAAAGATATAAAAAGCATTTTTCTATTTCAGGAAACAGCGCCTGCAAGTGTGAAAATTCCCGATTTCAACAATATTCTCGGCGAT
>JAITHX010000144.1 GCA_031279735.1 Prevotellaceae bacterium | reverse complement strand
CTGTGTATACCAGACTTGCAGGCATTCTGCTTAACAAAATTGCGAACATTCAGTTGATACCGCCGGAGTATTATACGAAATGATGCTTGTGGAATGTTAATAAATCCTTGCAGGATTTTTAATTCTGTAAGGATTATTCAAAAATTAAATAGCTATAGATGAATAAAGACGTAGCAGGACGCTCCACGTTCTGCGTAGCGTTTCGCGACATCAAGGTTTCTGCCTTGCCGCCCCTGCAAGGTTTGCACAACCCGCAGGCAACGTTGCGCTCGCTTGCGGTAATGAAAATTACGCCCTTCGGACGATTAGCGCCTCAAACTTTTTTTGAACCGAACAATTCTTAATTCTTAGGGATTGTTATTAAGTAATTTGACAGTTTTTACCGCAAGAGGCGCAAAGATTTCGCAAAGAGCGCGAAGCCTTTGCGCCCGCTGTGCTACCTTTGCGTCCTTTGCGGTAAAAACAGCACTATATGGTAAAAACTGTCAATTTATCTCGTAACACTTACTTAATTCAGTCAAGTCGTTTCCGATGTCGCGGCGATAATATTTTCCTTCAAATGTAATTCTGTCCAGCGTTTTGTATGCTTTCGTGCGTGCCTGTTCGATGCTGTTGCCGGTTGCGGTAATAGCAAAAACCCGTCCGCCCGAAGTTACAAGTTGTCCGGTGGCGTCAAGCTTTGTGCCGGCATGGAATATGAGTGTCGAATCGTCGGACGAGGGCGATATTTCTATATTCATTCCTTTCCGGTAATCGCCCGGATAACCGCCCGATACCGACACAAGAGTTACAGCCGTATGTGGCAAGGTACTGCAACGACGTTCGTGCAGATTTTCCTGCGCCACGCCTTCAAATAAATCCGGCAAATCGGCGTCTAAACGCGCCATTACTGCTTCGGTTTCGGGGTCGCCCATGCGCACATTGTATTCAATGACGTAAGGCTCGCCCGCGCAGTTCATCAGTCCGAAGAAGATAAAACCTTTATATTTTATGTTCTCTTTCTTCAAGCCTGCAAGCGTAGGCTCGATGATGCGTTTACAAACCTTGTCCATAAAGGCGGCGTCGGCAAAGGGAACGGGCGACACGGCGCCCATTCCGCCGGTGTTGAGACCGCTGTCGCCTTCGCCGATACGCTTGTAATCCTTTGCTTCGGGCAAGAGTTTGTATGTTTGTCCGTCGGTCAGCACAAAAACAGAGACTTCTATACCCGTGAGATATTCCTCAATTACAACTTTGCTGCTCGCCTCGCCGAATTTGCCGTCGAGCATTTCGCACAGGGCTGTACGCGCTTCGTCGAGATTTTCGGTGATGATTACGCCTTTTCCGGCAGCAAGCCCGTCGGCTTTCAGAACGTAAGGCGCTTTCAGTTTTGCGAGAAAATCAAAACCCTGTTCGCGCTCGTTCTTGCTGAAGGTAGCATAACACGCGGTAGGGATTTTGTATTTCATCATAAAGTCTTTGGCAAAATCCTTGCTGCTTTCGAGCATTGCTCCACGCTGCGAAGGTCCTACGATTGCAATATGTTGCAGTTCGGCGTCCGCAGCGAAATAGTCGGCAATGCCGCCTGCCAGCGGATCTTCCGGTCCGACGACTATTATGTTGACGCTGTTCTCGCGGGCAAATGTGCCCAATGCTTTAAAATCGTTGACTTGTATGTCGATATTTGTGCCGCATTGCGCCGTTCCGGGGTTTCCCGGAGCGATATAAAGTTTTGTAATTCGAGAGCTTTGAGCAATTTTCCATGCTATGGCATGTTCGCGTCCGCCGCTACCGATTAATAAAATGTTCATCTTTCGAGATTCAATGATTTGAATTTGTTCATCAGCGTTTCGCTTGCCGGAATCAAGGGCAGGCGCAGTACGTTTTCAATCAAGCCTTGCAAGGAAGCGGCGGCTTTTACTCCCGCAGGATTTCCTTCGGCAAATAAGAGGTCGAAGGCTTCCAGCAATTTCAGATGAATTGCTGCCGCCGTGTTGAAATCGCCATTTGCCGCAGCATGTACCATCTTGCAGAATTGTGCGGGAAAGGCATTGGCAGCAACGGATATAATGCCGTCTGCGCCCATAGACATCTGCGCCAAAGTGAGTCCGTCGTCGCCCGAAAGCACCGAGAAATCGGCGGGACGATTACGCAGGATGTATCCCATTTGTCTCAGGTCGCCCGAAGCCTCCTTGATTGCTGTGATATTTTTGTGTTCAGCCAGACGCAGAGAGGTGTCCGCAGTCATGTTTACGCCCGTGCGCCCCGGCACGTTGTATAGTACCAAAGGTTTTGGCGAGGCGTCGGCAATGGCTGTGAAATGTTCGTACAAGCCCTGCTGCTGCGGTTTGTTGTAGTAGGGCGTAACCGAAAGCACTGCATCAACGCTGTCGGGAATCGCTTTGACGGCTTTGACAACTTCGTTTGTGTTGTTCCCGCCCACGCCCAGAACCACAGGCAATTTGCCGGCGTTATATTCCGTAACGAAAAATGTTATACGTTTTTTTTCGTCGGCGTCTAAAGTGGGGCTTTCGGCGGTAGTGCCCAGAACGACGAGAAAATCGACGCCTCCTTTGGCAACGAAATCAAGCATCTGCTCCATGGCGGAGAAATCAAGCGATTTATCTTCTCCGAACGGCGTTATCAGCGCTACGCCAACGCCTGATAATTTTTTCTTCATAGACATTGTATAATATTAAATGTAATTACATTAATTGTTACGTTGAAATTTTGACAAATACGATTCCAGCGTTTGTACAAACTTCTCGTCGCTCATGCTGTAGTCGGAAGTAATCATAAAGTCGTAAGGATTGTCGTCATAAGCGAAACTCCCGATTTTTAAAGCTGCGTTTGAAGCGTTTGTAATGTAATGAGTAACAAAACAGTTTTCCGAAGTCAAGTCAATCAGAATATCTAATTTGAGGTTGATGAAATCCTGTACTTCGGGACTTATTGGTTTGCCGAACCAATTGCACTCTTGCTTGGATATAAGTATCTTTCCGGGGTCGGGAATCACGTTGTCGGGCAATTTTTCCCGATGATAGTACACCAATAACCTAAACTCTATTTTGTTGTCTTTAGCAATTCTCTTCAATCTCATCAAAGCGTTATTTTCAGGGTCGAATTTGAATGGCATTATCACAGCCATACTTTTTGCATTGCTGAAATTATTTAATTGAACTTTCCGTCCCGACGACTTTTTCAAAGAGGATTTCAAGAGCTTGCGTTGCGCTTTTTCTTTAAAATACTGAAACATTTATATCAAATTTATAATACTATGGACAGCACGTCCGCTTAAATTGAACAGCACAAAAGTAACTATTTTTTACTTTTCCGATTCAGATGACTTTAATTATGAATTATGAATTATGAATTATGAATTGCCTGTGGCGGCGGATTGGCAGAGCAAGTGCCGTCCCTGCGGGACTTGGAGTATGGTATGTATGTCTGCTGTCCGTAAGCTAAAGCATACGGTTAATAAAGTGCCGTCCCTGCGGGACTTGGCATCCGCGACAATATGAAATGTACCCGATTGTTTAAATTATGAATTATCCTGTTGGACTTCTGAACTCCGGCATCGAAGATATTTTCTCCGTCGTTGGACTTCTGATCTCCGTCGTTGAAGATATTTTCTACGTCGCCGGACTTGCAGACTCTGTTGTCGATATAAAAAACATCGGCTTCGATATTTTGAGTATCGAAGCCGATGTTTTTAGAGTCATGTTAGACTTCTGAGATACAGAAGCCGACTTTTCTGGCAGGCTAATTGTTGTTTTCCGTTTCCGTGTCGGCATGTTTGCGTTTCGGATTGGGAAAACGTTTTCGCAATTCCTCGTACACTGCTTTAGCGCCGGGAACATCATGTGCGGAGGCTACTTTTACGGAATTGTAGAAGAGTAGCGCTGCCTGATAGGCTTCACTTCCCGCTACCATACTGGTATCGTCGGTGTACTCGTGGAGCTGAAGCGTGGAATTGTTCAGCGTCATCAGATTGTGCGCGTCGGCAAAATCAATGTCGAAAGCTGCCATATCCAGATACTGCGGACAGAGAGTGGGATTCTGCACGGCAAACTCATGAGCCTTCTCCACGAAACTGAAAGTTTTATCTCCCATTTTCGGCAATGCACGCCGTTCAGCAGGCGTGAGCGGAGTTACATAAGGCAACAGCAAGGTGCTAGCCTGATTTACCAGGTCCTTTACCTGCGACAGTACTTCAACCGGAATAGACAGTGAATGTTTGTCATTCATGATTTGAACATTTTAAATTATTAGTATTAAAAAAAACTTTAATGAGTGCAAAGATAGTGTTTTTTTTAATTATCCGTTCATGATTTTCAATTTTCAATTTAATCAGGGATTGCGGGTCAAGCCCGCAATGACGCCCAGCTGGCGCGGATTTGTGATCCGTGCCGCAGGATTTGCACAATCCGCAGGCAACGCTGCACAATCCGCAGGCAACGCTTCGCTCGCCTGCGATTATGAAAATCAAGCCCATTCGGGCTATCGCTCCAAAATCTTCTTATCATACCCACTACCAAGACTACTCACTACCCACTACTCAATACTCAATACCAAAACCCACTACCTGTACGTCATTATTTTCAGGCGGTTTTCAAGCTCGTTTTGGGGCAGCTTGCATGTTACGTTGATGGTAACGGATTTGCCGGGGATGAGGTCGAAATAATTGTCGGAAAAGAAATTTTCAGTGTCGTCTGTCGAGAGATATACTGCCCGCGCTAAACGGTCGGAACTTAACACGATGCTGTATCCGCCGTCGATTTTGCTGATGTTGCGCGTTATCTTGACGTCGGGAAAATTCATGTCCTTTTGCGGGGCGAGATAGTATGTGTTTTCGGCAACGGTTTTGCCGTCTTCATATAAAACGACGTAAACAAATACCTCGCCGCGCGATTTGCCTTTCAACAGCAAGGCTGTTGC
>JAITHX010000013.1 GCA_031279735.1 Prevotellaceae bacterium | reverse complement strand
ATGACACGGATTCGACAGATTTACACGAATCCCAATCCGCGTAAAACTGTCAAATCTGTGTCATCTGTCAAATCTGTGTCATCTGTGTGCTGAAAACCGCACTTTGCGTAACATCAGTTCGTAATTCGTAATTCGTAATTCGTAATTGAAATTTAATTCAACAGCCATTTCCATGCGGGAATAACCTGAATATTAATGCCGGATTCCGATATGTCGCATTCTTCGTCTTTGGTGATAATAAGAAAGCGGGTTATCTCGAAAACTTTTGACAGCTGAACAAGTCCGTTGATTTCGCGTTTGCGGGTATCGGCATCCTGCAAGCTGTAACATGCTTGAATTGCCGTGCTTGCTTCCGGTATGTAAAAATCCGCTTCAATGCCCTTGTTGTAAAAAAACACCGCGTCGTTCCGTCCGTACTTTCGCAAAAGCGTTACGGCAACCAGATTTTCCAGCAAAGAAGCATTCTTGTCCAATAAAAACAGATTCAATATTCCGTTGTCGGTAAAATAATACTTGGGATTACTCTCCTTGTCAACAAGCTTGCTCGCTATATTTTGAACGGGCGTCAGCAGCCATGCGTCTTTCGCGTAATTGATGTAATTGATAATCGTATGAGTGCTGATTTTCGCTCCAGCCGAAGATACAATATGCGCCAGACGGCTGAACGACGCCGGCTGCTTAATGCTTTCAGCCAGTTTTCTGAAAAGAACTCTCAGAGCAAAAACATTGTCAATCGCGTAACGGAGGGCGATATCGCCTAAAAATATCTTTTGATAAACGCTGGTCAGATAATCGCGTTTGGATGAGAGATTCGCGCCTTCCGGGAATCCCCCGAAGCAGAAATACTCGTTAAATTGCCTTAATATTGCCGCTTTTCCTTTGGTCGATAACCGTGCGTTTGCATTGCAGTCCGTGCGGGTAGCCGTCAGAAATTCCGGAAAACTATACGGATAAATGTCCACCGTAATATATCTGCCGCCAAGCACGGTTTGAATGTCGTTGCTCAGCATTTTAGCGTTGCTTCCGGTGATATAGACGCGATATTTCGAATCAGCCAGTCGGCGGGCAAACTTTTCCCATCCTGCAATATTTTGAATTTCATCCAGAAACAGCATCGGTCTCTTGCCGTACATTTCCAAATGCACTTCTATAAGCAAATTCAAATCTTCGGTTGCAAATCCCGACAACCGTTCGTCTTCAAAATTAACATACAGCATTTCGTCCCACTTCACTCCTGCCGCAAGCAGCGCCTGAATGCGCTGATACAGCAAGAACGATTTTCCGGCTCGGCGAATACCGACAAATACGTAATTTCCAAAATCCTCAAAAGTGAAATCCCGTATAACCACCTTATGATTTGGAACTTCATGCTGGTTATCGACTATAACCTGTTTAAGCAACTCCTTATTCATACTGCCTTTTTTATTCTATCGACAGCACAAAAATACTGCTTTTTTATGTTATGCGTAAAATGGAAATGACTATGCCTGCAAGAGCCATTTCATTGCATTGCGCTGTACAATGCCGTTGTAAGTCGGTTCTTCGGGATCAAGCGACAGTACGGTTTTCGGGTGATGATTTTTCAGGCTCATAAATGCCGACAGTTCGCGCTTGCGCGCCGCCTCCTCGCGCATCGTCAAGCACACTTGATAATAATGCAGATAGCCCGTTGTGTCCTTTGCTGCAAAATCAATTTCGTGTTCGGCGTTTTTGCCTGTCCAAACGCTGTTGCCGCGCCGCAGAAGTTCAAAATAAACAACATTTTCAAGCGTATGCCCTAAATCGGCAAGCTGTTCGCGTCCGAGCAAAACATTGCGAAAGCCGGTATCTACAATGTATTCTTTGCCTTGCGTTTTAAGAATCTTCTTGCCTTTCAGGTCGAAACGCTTGGCGTGATAAAACAGATAGCTCTCATTAAGTATCGAGATATAACGACTGATTGTTTTATCTTCAATATTATCTTTTGTATGCACAAAATAATTGGCAATGCTGTGTGCCGAAACCGGACTGCCCAACGAGTCGGACAGAAAACGTGTCAGATTGTCGAAAGCCACCTGATTGTAAATCTGATTTCGAGGCTTTATGTCCTTTTCGATAATGGCGGCGTATAAGCCTTTCAAATAACTTTCGTAAGCCTCATTGCTGATATTATGCAATTCAAGCGCCTGCGGGAAGCCTCCGATTTGCAGATAGTCGATCAAATCCTTATCGGCAGGGTTAACAATGTTTTTATAGTCCACATATTCCGCAAATGAAAACGGATACATTTCAATCGTAACCGCGCGACCGGTAAGAATTGTGGCAAGTTCGCTCGAAAGCAGATAGGCATTGCTTCCGGTAACATATAAATCAACATTTTTCAGGAGATGCAAGCCGTCGAGCAAACGCTCGAAATTATCAAACAGCTGTATTTCGTCCAGAAAAACATAATTCATTCCATCCTTGGCAAGCGAGTTTTTGATATGATAATAAAAATCCTTCCAATGCTCAAAGTCCGTATGTTCCGGGTTTTCGAGATTATACATCTGAATATTCCGGAGCGAAACGCCCGACGACAGCAATTCCTCGCCGAATTGTTCAAGCAAAGTCGATTTTCCGCAGCGGCGCACGCCCGTAATAACTTTAATGAGTTGCACATCTTTAAGCTGTCGCAGTCGCGCTAAATATATTTCTCTTTTTACCATGTTTCACATTTCCGAAAACTTTTAGTTTTTGCACGCTTTTCGGAAATGCGAAATTACGAAAACTTTCCAATTGCGCGAACTTTTCGGAAATGTGGTGCGAAAAGGTTTGAGACCTGTAGATAGGGGAGGCGGATAAATAACTTGGTTCTACTGGGAATTGTGTGGAAAAAGGTTGCGTGTTTTTTCACCGCGTTGCGGTGTTTTTGTAACGCAAGGGGCGCAGAGGCTTCGCAAAGGGCGCAGAGGCTTCGCGTCCTTTGCGCAAGCTTGCCGGAGGCTGCGGGTCAAGCCCTCAAGACTCGTAACCGCGCACCCTTCGCAAAGGATGCGAAGCCCTTGCGCCCTTTGCGAAGCCTTTGCGCCCCTTGCGTTATAAAAACACCGCGACGCGGTGAAAAAACACGCAAACTTTTTCCACACAATTCCCAGTAGAACCTAAAAATGACGGTTGAAAGTCTGAAACCGATTGACATGGACATAAATAATCTTACGCTTATGGGAGTTCCGTTTCCCGATGCAACAACGCTCGAAAGAGTTACAAATGCAATAGTATCGAAATTCGTTCGCGCCGTGAAAGAAGCTGAATATGCAGGATAAAGATGCATGCAGTTACATACGTCGTGATGCGCGGAGACGCACGCCGTGCGTCTCTACATCCGCCGTGACACGGAGATGTACGCCTGTTCCGGCTGACGTTATCCCATTCGGAGCTTAACTTGACAACATTGAGTATAATGCCTGCCGGCTCAGTGTCTCTGTCTCTGTCTCTGTCTCTGTCTCACTCCACCCGTCCGTCAGGCATTAACAATTAACAATTAACAATTAACAATTAATTAAAACTGCCTGCCGGCTCAGTGTCTCTGTCTCACTCCACCCGTCCGACAGGCATTAACAATTAACAATTAACAATTAACAATTCAAACGTATTCCTGCGGCAGCATAACTCCTTTTAGCAGCAGCAGTCCGTTGTTTGCGAGAGCCGAGAGTTCGTCCTCGCCGGGGTAGGCGATTACCGGAGCGATAAATTTCGTCATATTGCGGATATAGTCGCAGATAAACGTGTCGTAGGCGATGCCGCCGGTCAGCAGTATAGCTTCCACTTCGCCGTTGAGCGTTGCAGCCATCGAGCCTATGTATTTGCCCACCTGATACGCCATTGCTTCCTGAAAGAAACGGCAGTCGGCGTCGCCGTTTTCGGCTCTTTTTTCCACTTCGTATGCGTCGTTTATGCCCAGATAGGCGGCGAAACCGCCTTCGCCAACCAGCATCCGTTCTATCTGTTCCTTTTCGTGTTTTCCTCCGAAGCAGATTTCCATTACCTGTCGGGCGGGAAGACTTCCGGAGCGCTGGGGCGAGAACGGACCGTCGCCGTCGAGCGCGTTATTCACGTCTATCACCTTGCCCCGACGGTGCGCCCCGACGGAGATGCCGCCGCCCATGTGGGCTACAATCAGGTTGATGTCCTCGTATTTCTTGTTGACCGAGTTGGCGTGACGGCGGGCGATGGCTTTCTGGTTCAATGCGTGGAACACCGAAAAGCGGCGGAAGGCGGGATGTCCGGCAACTCGCGCCACCTCATGCATTTCGTCCACCACAACGGGGTCGGCTATATAGGCTTTCGCCTTTCCCGACTGTTTCGCGAGGTCGGCGGCTATCAGTCCGCCGAGGTTGCTGGCATGTTCGCCCATGAGTCCGTCGGCGAGGTCGGCGAGCATCTTGTCGTTCACCTCGTATATTCCCGAAGGGATGGGTTTTATGAGACCGCCGCGAGCCATGATGATGTCGAGGTCGGCTATATCCGCGCCGGCGTTTTTAAGTTCGTTCGCGATGGCGTCCTTTCTGAACTCGTACTGTTCGGCTACGCGAGCGAAGCGTTTCAGTTCTTCGGCGCTGTGCTTTATGTTTTTGATGAAACCCGGCTTGAGGTTGTTGAAGACTCCTATTTTTGTGGAAGTCGAGCCGGGGTTTACTGTGAGGATATGGAATCTGTTTGCTTTCATTCCTGATATGTTTTCGAGTTATCGAACTATGGTTTCGCTGCGGCTGGGTCCGACGGACACGATTTTTACGGGGATGTCCGTTTCCTGCTCCACGAACTCGACGTAGGCGCGAAATTCGGCGGGGAGTTCTTCGTATTTCCGAATGTGCGACACGGGGGTATTCCATCCCTTAAATTCCTTGTAAACAGGGCGGATGTTTTCGTTCAGCGCGTAGGGGAACACGTCGGTGCGCCCTCCTGCCGTTTCGTATTCCACCGCCACCTTTATTGTGTCGAAAGAATCCAGCACGTCGGCTTTAGTCATTATCAGCTGAGTGACCCCGTTGATCATTGTCGCGTACTTCAGCGCCACCAGATCGAGCCAGCCGGTGCGACGCGGGCGTCCGGTGGTGGAACCGAACTCGCGGCCTTCGGAACGGAGCTTTTCGCCTGTTTCGTTGTTCTGTTCGGTGACGAAAGGTCCGCTTCCGACCCTTGTGCAGTAGGCTTTGAATATTCCGTACACTTCGCCTATGGCGCGCGGCGGAATGCCGAGTCCCGTGCAGACGCCGGCGCAGATGGTGTTCGACGAGGTGACGTAGGGATAGGTGCCGAAGTCTATGTCGAGCAGCGTTCCCTGCGCGCCTTCGGCAAGGATTCGCTTGCGGGACTTCATGGCGCTGTTCAGCGCGTTTTCGCTGTCGATAAACTCGAACTGCTTCAGATGTTCTATGCCCTCGAAGAAATCGCTTTCGTCGCACGAGTACTCGTAGTCGAACTGGCGGAGAAAGGCGATGTGTTTTTTCTTGAGCGCTTCGTATCGCGCCTCGAAGTCGGGTTCGAGTATGTCGCCCACCCGCAGTCCGTTTCTGCCTGTTTTGTCCATATAGGCGGGACCTATGCCTCTCAGCGTGGAGCCGATTTTGGTTTTGCCCTTCGAGGCTTCCGATGCGGCGTCGATTATGCGGTGGGTGGGGATGATC
Source organism: Prevotellaceae bacterium (assembly GCA_031279735.1). GTDB lineage: Bacteria > Bacteroidota > Bacteroidia > Bacteroidales > UBA932 > JAIRLF01. The sequence goes on along the minus strand of JAITHX010000013.1, from coordinate 1,398 downwards.
AGGTGAGCTTTTTTTGAAATCATCAGCCTGTCGCGTATCTTGACGCCCAGCGCGGTGATGCTCTCCGTTTCTTCGCGCATCACGGAAGGGTCGATAACCACTCCGTTGCCTATGATGTTTAGGGTTTCGGGGTGGAAGATGCCCGACGGGACGGTATGGAGAACTATCGACACGTTGTCGAATTTCAGGGAGTGTCCGGCGTTGGGACCTCCCTGAAAGCGGGTCACTATGTCGTAGTTCCGGGTTATTGCGTCAACCACTTTGCCTTTTCCCTCGTCGCCCCACTGGAGACCGAGCAATACATCTGTTTTCATTCTGAAAATATTATTTTAGTTTGTGTTTTAAAATTGCATGCCGTAGGGCTTCGCGTTCCATTCGCGGCAAGTCCAGAACTTCGCGTCTTCTTCCTTTTCGAAGATGCAGACTGCGCCCGTTGCCGTTTTCAGTTCGCGTTTGCGCGCGAATCCGTCGAAATCGCCCGTCAAGTGAGGGGCGAAGCGAATTATTCCGTTGGAAGTGACAATCAGCGCGACTTTTCCTTTCAAGCCCGTTTCGACCGCCGCGGCGAACTCGAACCATGCATCGACAATTCTCCGCGCATCCGCCCGCCAGCCGTCGGGCACCGTCGCGCTCGCGTTCCACGCCTCTATTATTGCTTTTCCCCTGTTCGGGTCGCCCGCGCCCAGACGAAGAAACACTTCTTCTTCGGTTTTGTTCTCGTCGGGACCATAATCTATTTCCGTAAATTCGTCCAGCTCCGTTACCGCGACTTCCGCGCCGCAGGCAGCTGCCGCAAGTTCGGCCGTTTGCAGCGTCCGCAGCAGAGGGGCGGCGTAAATTGCCGAAGGCACGAGTGCGCGAGCTTTCAGATAAAGCCCCACGCTCGTTCCCCTTAGAGTTTCGACGAGAGGGAGATTGGTTTTTGCTCCGATGCGACGGGGAGTTTCCCCTTCCGCGAAAGTATTGCCGTGTCGAGCAACGACGATTACGGTTTTCATTTATCCGCGGTTTTCTTGTCCCGTTTCGGGAACCAGCCTTTTTCGACCCTCTTCCGCTGTTCGTAAAGTTCGTGTATTCCCCACAGCGACGAGAACGCGAAAACGCCGCACAGCGACGAAACAATAAAATCGGCTACCGCGACGGAAATTGCTAATCCCGCAATTCCAGCCGCGAGAAACGCCCAGCGGCAACGCAATCCGAAATAATACTCGCCTTTTATCACCAAAGGATGAAAAATCCCTATTATCAGGAACGTGGCGAGACCGACGATGATTCCGGTCAGATTGTAGGTTTCAATAAAATTCATTACCTGACTTATTTTAGTCCGCAAAGGTACGTTTGAAAATTGAAAATTGAAAATAGTGGTTAGTGGTTAGTGGTTAGTGGTTAGTGGTTAGT
>JAITHX010000159.1 GCA_031279735.1 Prevotellaceae bacterium | reverse complement strand
CTCCGCAAGGGGCGCAGAGGCTTCGCGTCCTTTGCGCAAGGTCGCCGGAGGCTGCGGGTCAAGCCCTCAAGACTTGTAACCGCACGCCCTTCGCAAAGGACGCGAAGCCCTTGCGCCCTTTGCGTCCCTTGCGTTACAAAAACACCGCAACGCGGTGAAAAAACACGCAAACTTTTTCCACCCAATTCCCAGTAGAACCAAAAATTTAACGTTTAACCATGATAAGATTAACCGTATGCTGTTTCTGTGCCCTCGTCCGCACTTTCGCTCACAGTCGCGAGCCGTATGATTTCGAATCGAATCTCGACGGATGGATTCAAAAACCCGCCAATTCGTGGACGAGGGTCGGTTCCGGCAGTTACGTTCTGTCGGGCAGCTTTTCCCTGAGACATAATCGCTCCATAGAGAGCGGCAGCGCCTCGGATTCGATATTCGTTCCGCTGGACGACGTTTTGTTCGATAATCACGACGTTGCGTGGAAGTTTCTGCTGAGACACGGAAATAATCCCACGAGCGGAAACAAATGGGCGGTGATTCTCGCTTCGGACAATATCGCTTCGGGCAACGAGTTTAACGGCTATGCTGTTGGCGTCAATATGACGGAGGCTAACAATATGCTGTGTCTGTATCGCGTTGCCGCCGGCGTTTTCGTCGAAATACTCAAGACCGGTTTCAACTGGAGGGACTTGCCCGGCGTTGCGGCGTCGGGAGCGGTGGAAGTCCGGCGCGACGAACACGGTTACTGGACTATGGGTTTGGGCGCGAATTTCTCCGCCGTGTCGTTCCACCCGCAGGGGGTGTCGGATACGGAGTTTTCGGATGCTTCGTTTTTCGGCGTCCTGTTCACTTACACCTCTTCGGCGGCGAAGCTGCTGTCGGTGGACGACGTGAGCGTTTCGGCGGAGGACAAGCGCATTAAGGCGGAGGATACGGAAATAATCGCCTCCGATTATCGGGTTGAGGGCGGAAGCGTTTCATCCGCAAGCCGCGATACTGTGGAAACGCTGAGGTTCGCGATAAGGGACGTAGCCGTCACTGACACTTTCTCCACTTGGGTGCAGCGCATAGTGCTGCGCAATGCTCGTCCCGCAGGTTCGGCGGCGTGGGCGAAAAGCATCGGCTACGCATGTCTGTATCGGGGCGACAGCAGGGTTGACGGCGCGGCGCTGATTGCCGACGATTCCATAGCTTTGGATTTTCACGGCGGGCTGTTTGTCGGGTCGGGGGAAAGCGTCGAGCTGTCGCTGCGCATCGCTGCGGGCGATTCGCTGACTGACAAATCTGCTCTTCAATTTAAAATCGGCGGGGAGAATCACGGGTGTCGCGCATCGACTAAGGGCGCGGGCTTCGTTCCGGTTTTTGCCGGCGACATAGTGTCGGAGGTTTTCACGATAGCGGTCGATGCCGACACGCTTTTATTCAGGACTGTTCCGGAGAGTGTCCGCATAAACTCGGATTTTTTCGTCGCAGCTGTCGCCGTCGATGATCGAGGAAACATCGACACTGATTTCTCGCTGTCCGCGAGCATGGTTCTGGCTGCGGGCAACGGCAGCCTGAGTTTCACTCCGTCCGAGTTTCAGTCTGGAGCGCTGCACGCTTTGCGCGGGAGCTACAATAGGGCGGGGCGTTTTTCGCTGAGGCTTTCGTCCGGAGCGCTGAGGTCGGCTAACGTAGAGCTTGACGCGATTTTCGACGCGACTTCGGTGGTGGAAGCGCCTGACCATCCGATTGAAGGCGGGACGATACGCGCCGACGCGACGAGCGAGACGATGGAGGCGGCGGTGTTCAGCTTTGTCGTGAGGGACGTTGCGGGCGACGGCGCTCCTACTGTGGTCGAGGAGTTGCGATTCGCGAATCTTTCCGGCGAAACGAACTGGGCGGGCGCAATAGGCGGCATTTCCCTGCACGAGGGTGCGCGCAGACTGGCAGCAAGCGTGCTGGAGCAGAAAAGCGACTTCATCCGCGCCGGACTGTTTCCCGGAACGTTGAGGATCGAAGAGGGGGAATCGAAGGAGGTTGTGCTGAAGATTCATTTGAAACCCAAAGTACAGGACAAAACCGAGCTGCGCTTTGCCGTTGCCGGCGCGAATCACGGCTGTCGGGCAGGCGAGGCGGGATCGGGCTTTGCCGGCGAGTTCGCGCGGGATGTGGTTTCGGAAGTCTTTACGGTTGAGGCGGAAGCGGCGAAGCTGGTCTTTAAGGCAGCGCCTTCGTCGGTGTCGCCCGGCGCGGCGTTCAGCGCGGAAGTGAACGCCGTTTCCGACGACGGGGTGATTGACGTTGACGCGACGGGCAATGTGACTCTTGCGCTCGTGGCGGAAGGGGGCGCGCTGAGCAGCGTTTCCGGACTGACGAAGCAATTGACGGAAGGGAAAGCCGTATGGTCGGACCTGACGATAGATTCGCCGCTGATTTTCCGCATAAAGGCGACACATTCCGAAGCTGTTCCGGTTGCGGCGGTTTCGGACGAAATAGCCGCAATGGATGCGGACGCGGAGCTTTTGCCGGCGGATTTGCAGAACGCAGCCGTATTCCGAACCGCCGATACGAGTTCCGCAGCTGCAAGGGAGGTTATCAGATTGAAGCTGAAGGACGGCGGGACCGGCGACGGGCTGTCGCTGAGGATTGGCGAAATGTTTTTCCGTTTCGTGTCGGACGGGTTTTCGCTTTCGGAGGCGACGGGCGGATTGGAATTGTATGCCGACGGGCAGCAAATTCCGATGACTTTCGCGTTCGCGGAAAAGGGAATCAGGATAACGCCCGAAGAGCTGCTGGTTCCCGACGGGGGAGTGAAGGAGATTTATTTGAAGATGTTTCTCGCGGGAGCGAAATACGCCGACGGGGCGACATTCCGGCTCCACGTTCCGGCAAGCGGTCACGGATGGACGACGGGCGAGAACAGTACTTGGTTTGCGAAGGAGTTCCCCTATTCCATCTATTCGGGCGAACATTCCATTGATGTGGAAGCGTCAGAGTTGCGGTCATTCCGTCAGCCGCTTATAGTCGAAAGGAACAAGATTTTCAGCATTGCGGCTGCGGCGGGCGACTGCTGGGGGAATATCGACACTGATTATGAAGGCGACGCGGAGGTTTTGAAGAATAGCGGCGCGGGCGAAATCCGCGTGACCGGCGAGGAGCGGGCAGCCGGCGTTGTGACATTCGCGGCGGCGTATGATTCGTCGGGCGAGTTTTCGCTGAAAGTCGCGGGCGCCGGCGCGGGCGAGGCGATGTTTTACCCCTTGTTCTCGGTAAACAAAACGGATACGGCGGCAAGTATCGCGTCGCTGAACGTTGCCGACGGCTGGGAGCGGGAGAGCGGCGGAGCTCTGAAACACCGGTCGGGTACGGGAATCAACAAGGTGTCGGCTCGGGTTGATGCCGACATCAGTCGCGGTCTGGTTCAATGGGACTTTGAACTCGAAAACGGAAATTTCGACCCGTCGGCCGACAATGCGTTCTGGTGTGTACTGTCGTCTGATGCGGAGGATTTCGGAGCGGGCGGTTTTTCGGGCTATGCAGCCGGAGTGAACTATACGGGCAATTCGGATCTCGTTTCGTTCTGGAAAGTAAGGAATGGCGCGAAGTCCCTTCTGTGGTCGAGCGACTGCGACTGGGATGCGAACTCGGCGAAGCAGATAGTGGTGCAGAGGCGCGATGGAGCGGAATGGAAAGTATTTGTGAGAGAAGCGGGGAAATCGCTGCGGCTTGCCGGCACTTTCGCCGACGGAGAGTTTGCGGAGTGCAAGTATTCGGGCTTCGTGTTTAACTGCACGAGTACGAGGGCGGGACTGTTTTCCGTCAACAGTTACGAAATGATAAGGACGGGCGCGAACGTGACCGTCGGACGCGCATGGATTACGGATAAGAACTCTGTTCGTTTGGCGTTCAATGCGGATCTTGTTTTTCCGGGCGCATTGAATCTATCGCGCTATTCGTTGCGTTCAAGTTCCGGCGGGGTTGAAATTACCGGCGCGGAGCGAGTGGCGGACAACGAAATCCGTCTTTCGACTGAAACTCTCGACGACACCGTGTTTTATCTTTCGGTGTCCGGCATTGAGGATAGGTATGAAAACACATTGCGGGATACGGTGTTGAACCTGACGCGGAGAGCGCCGGAGGTAAACTGTTCCGTCGGAGTAACGGGAGTGACTGGCTTGAGTCTGGTGTTCAACGTGCCGCTTGCGGATTCAACAGCTGTAAACGCAGCGAACTACAGTCTGCTGAGTTTGGAGAACAATGTGTTCGAGATAAAAAACATTGTGAAGAGTTCGGACACCCTGTATCTGGAATGTGATTCGCTTCGCGGGAGCGGCTTTACGCTTTATTACCGCAATATTGCGACTTTGGACGGTTTTGTCGTTAGCGGCAGCGCGTCGATTGACCGGGAGTATCTTCCGGCGAAGATGATAAAGGTTGAAGTCGTTTCGGCGCAAAACATAGTCGCAGAGTTCGGCAAAAATATTTCGGAGGCGGGAACTTATAGGGTAAGGAACGCCGCGAATCAAATCTTCAATGTCGTTTCAACCAATGTAAGCAACAGGCGCGTCACCCTGAGTTTGTCCGAACCGCTGGCTGGACGCGGTTTCATGCTGTACGTGTCCGGAGCGAGGGACAGCGACGGATTCACGATAAACGATTCCGCGCGCTTCAGTTTGCAAGTCTTAGGTTTCGGCGATCTGGTCTTCACCGAAGTAATGGCGAAACCCAATCCTCCCGTCGGTTTGCCGAACAGGGAATATATAGAATTGCACAACAGAACCGAAGACAGCATCGACCTCACGAATTTCAGACTGCTTTACGGTTCCGGCGGTTCTTCGAGAATCACCGGCGGAAAGGTTGCGCCCGGCGGATACATTGTCGTGTGCGCGTCGGCGTCTGTGGCGGAGCTGTCTCAATACGGCAGCGTGGTTTCTGCAACTTCATTTCCGAGTATTCTGGATGCCGGCATGACTCTGACCCTTGTTTCTCCCGATACTGCGGTTATAGCTACAGTAGAGTACAACTCTTCATATTACGGAGACGCGGCAAAGGACAAGGGAGGCTGGTCGCTCGAAAAAATCGACGTGAACAACCTGTCGGACAACGGCAACTGGACAGCCTCGACCGACGCGAGCGGCGGAACTCCGTGCAGGGCGAACTCCGTTGCGGGCATCAATCCCGACGACATGCCGCCCCGCATCATAAAAACGGAAATAACGGGTGAAAACTCGGTTTCGCTGACTTTCAGCGAAGTCATTCCCTTCGCCTTGCTTCAAAACAAAGATAATTTCGTGCTTGACGATGTTGGAACTCCTCTCGAATCCGTGCCGGCGAACGGCGAATTTTCAACCCGAACCGAGCTGACGTTCGCCGACGCCTTCTCAATCGGCAGGGTGTACGAACTGTTCGTGGCTTCCGAAATAAAGGATGTTCACGGCAATGAATATTCGGGCGAACCGGCGGTTTTCGGGAAAATGTACAAACCCGGACGGGAAGAACTTGTAATCAATGAAATTCTGTTTAATCCGCGTCCCGATTGCTCGGACTTTGTGGAAATATACAACGCAAGCGACAGAATATTCGATCTCGCCGACCTCGCCCTTGCAAGCCGGCATAGGGCAACCGGCAGCTTGCAGCAAATACACAAAGCGTCGGATTCGCCCCTGTATGTTTACCCCGGAGAATACATTGTCCTGACAGTCGATTCCGTTCTGGAAAAATTCTATTTCGTTGAAAATCCCGACAATGTAGTCCGGATGCAGGGCTTTCCCGTTTATCCCGACGATAACGGAACCTGCGTTCTGCTTGATTGCGAAAGCGAAGCCGTTATCGACGAGTTTTCGTATTCCAGCGGAATGCACAGCTTCTTTATCTCCAGTCCGCAGGGAGTGTCGCTCGAGCGCGTTGACCATCAGCGTAAATCCGCCGAACCGACCAACTGGCAATCGGCAGCGCAGACAGCAGGCTTCGCGACGCCAACCTTTAAAAATTCCGCACAGTTCCGCTCCGACGACGCGAACATCGACGGTTTCAGTCTTTCGACCGCTACCTTCTCTCCCGACGGCGACGGACACGGCGACGTTTTGTATATCGACTACCGAATGTCCGAAGCCAACTATGTCGCCAACATTCGCGTGTATGACTTCAACGGACGATTCGTCAGGGAAATATGTCGCAATACGACTTTGGGCGTTGAAGGACGAATGGAATGGGACGGAACTACGGCGAAAGGACTGAGAGCGCCTGTTGGTCCGTATATTATTTTCATTGAAGCCTTCAACAAAAACGGCAAGGTTTACAGAATGAAAAAGACTTGCGTGCTGGCGACGAGGAATTAATGGATGCAGAATAAATAACTTATAAAGGAGGCAGTGTGGACGCAGATGACGCGGATCTAACAGATTGAGAGGTAGACATCGCATTTTGAGAGGTAGACCTCGCGTTTTGAGAAGTAGACCTCGCGTTTTGAGAGTGGGCAGTAGAGACAGCTTGCATGGAAGAGCGGTATTTTTTTCGGTTCTACTGGGAATTGTGTGGAAAAAGTTTGCGTATTCTTTCACCGCGTTGCGGTGTTTTTGTAACGCAAGGGGCGCAAAGGCTTCGCAAAGGGCGCAAGGGCTTCGCGTCCTTTGCGAAGGGCGTGCGGTTACGAGTCTTGAGGGCTTGAATCGCAGCCTCCGGCAAACTTGCACAAAGGACGCGAAGCCTCTGCGCCCCCTGCGAAGCCTCTGCGTCCTCTGCGGTGAAAAAACACCGCGACGCGGTGAAAAACCGCACAATCCCTTAATAAGGGAACAAGGGTGAATGCGCTCAGGAGGCTACTAAAGACACTTTGAAAAATAAGGGTTTTATGACTTTTCCACACAATTCCCAGTAGAACCCTTTTTATAAAGCAGTATATATTAAACGTAAAGTATTTCCCACAAGCCGGAGTTCTGAATTTAAGGATTCACAGGATTCTGCGGCGGCAAACAGTCTTAATCAATTACGAATTACGAATTACGAATTACGACCGACTGCGGACGTGCAGCCGAAGCCGGTCGTAATTCGTAATTCGTAATTCGTAATTGACACGTCCGCAGTCGTAATTCGTAATTCGTAATTCGTAATTGACTATTATATGTATATGGATTTTTCATGTCAGGAACTCTGAACCCAAAAAATAATCCCCCGCAACCAGAGTTGCGGGGGATTTCCTTACTCGCGTCCGAAGGCAATTCTTAATTCTTAATTTTTAATTCTTAATTTCCGAAGTTCTGCGGTTCAGTCCATCCGAAGTCCAGCAGGCGGGTGACATCGACCTCAATGTCGTGACCGTTGCCGGTGGCGTCGATGAAAAGATCGTTGAAACTGTCGCCCTCGTTCATTTTCCAGTAAGCCTCGAGATCAGGCTGCACCGGTTCTATGGCGTAACGCATTCCGGCTTTGATTTGCTCGGAGGTCAGCGCCTTTTTCCACAAACGGATTTCTGCCATGTTGAGAATGTTGTTCGTGACCTGGTGGCTGTTGATCATCTCGAACGTGTGCATCACCCAGTCCAAACCGGCGTACTTGCACGGTACTCTCCGATAGATTTCGCCGTTGCGATAGAGGATGAGGTTCGATCCGTCGTACGCGCAAGCCCAGTGATTCCATTCGTTCGCCACGAGATCATATTCTCCGGTAATGTTGAGTCCCCACGCTTTCCAGTTGATATAACAGCGACTTCCGTTCGGGTTGCCCGCTTGCGAATTGCCGTCGCCGAAGCGGAAATAAAACTCGTAGTTGTCGGGAACGCTCGAATCGTTGCCGTAGATGCTGAATAGCGCAAAATTTTGGGTGTTATAGTAATCCAGCTTTGCCCAGAACTCGAGAGTGTAGGCTTTCAGCGAAAGATTCCATCCGGCAATCGGACGCGCTTTCAGCGGCGTGCCCATGTTCGCGTAACGGAAATTCGGAGTGACGGCGACGAGAGGCTCGTCGTCGAAAATCATTTGTTTGTCGATAAGGAAGACGAACTGTGCGCGGGATGCCGACGTGGACATGTCGCCGCTCAGCGACCTCACTGTTATCGGCAGCGCGTATTTTTCTTCCGTGATGTCGAGCTTGTTGATGTGCAGGTTGAGCACGCCCGAAACTTCCTGCGCCTTAATGGTGACCGCAGCTTTTTCGGGCAACGTGCAGTACTTCGAAGGCAGGAGAACGTAGGAAGTCTTGTTGGCTGTGTTGTAAGCCTTCAGCAGACTTTCGTCTATCCTGACTTCCGCCTGCACGTCGTAGCTTGCCGGCTTCGCCAGCCTCACCACTATGGGCAGATCGGCGCCATCGACGCCCACGCCGACGGTTTTTTCCCGAGCGAGCGATGCTGCGGCATCGGCAAGATAGAGCTGATTGTCCGTCACGCCGTATTCCGCATCCTTACATCCCGCGAACAGGCAGGCGACCATTGTCGCCATGCCCGTGAACAGTAATTGTATTCGTTTCATTTTTTCCTCGTTTAAAGTGTTTGTGCTGAAAAATTGAAGTCTCACGGCTGTCGGCTCTTGTAAACGTTATAAATGTTGCTGATGCCGTGTCGCAGGAAACCGTATTCCTTGGAACCCTCCCATGCGTGAGCGCTGTAAAAGTCGAAGCCCACGCGGTAGATTCCGAATCCGCCTATCTGCTGATCGACGCCCGAATGTTCGCCGGAAGTCGGACGGAACACGTAGCT
>JAITHX010000133.1 GCA_031279735.1 Prevotellaceae bacterium | reverse complement strand
CCATGCCCGATTTCGGACGCCACCCGGTGTTTTTTTCCAGCATACAATACATTGCAAAATATCTTGATTTGACGTGATTCGAGCGGGCGTCAATCTTTTCTTCGTTCAGAAAAACGCAGTACTGTTCGTTGGTAATGGTCTTTTCCGACATATAGAAGTCGCTTACGGTCACTTGATGCTGAGTCTCGTCGTTTCCTCGTTCCGGTTCCGATTCGGGGCTGCCCATCATGAACGTGCCTCCTTTTATGAAAACGAACTTTAGTCCGCGAACAATTTTCGCCGGTTCGGAGGAGATCGTTATTCCCTGTCCGCTGTCGCTGAATTTCCTCCCGCAGATTCGGCAGAAATTCGCGTCGTCGGGATTGATTGCACTGCAGGCGGTACATGTTTTCATCTTTTTCGATTTTAACAGTTAATGTTATTGTTTCAGTCGCAAGTTAAACGACGGGGAGAACCGCGCGAAAGCCGACACTCTCCAACCCTGAATAGTGAGTCCATGGATAGCGATAGGCTGAACGACATTGTGCTGCGGAAGAATCATATCCGCCGCCACGACACACGCGAATATAGTCGATATATACGTTAGGAGTTGCGACCGGATTAGTTTGCGGCGAAGTCGGGTATGTGTCGTATGTGTCGAGACACCACTCGCCGACGTTTCCGTGCATGTCGTAAAGTCCCCAAGCGTTTGGAGAGTAACTTCCGACGGGTTGTGTATGTCCAAGGTAGATTCCACAGTCATTTCCGTCGTAAGGAAAATTTCCGTTATAATTCGCCTGCGAAGTCGTAAGATTCTTTCCGGTATTGAACGCGGTGCGGGTTCCGGCACGACAGGCGTATTCCCATTCGGCTTCGGTTGGCAGACGCCCGCCAAGCCATTCGCAATATTCTTTAGCTCCATAGTGCGTTACCCATACGACGGGATGGTTTTCCAGTCCCGATTTCGGGTGCCAATTGTCATTTCTGTATTCCAGTTTCGGAGAAACATAATATGGCTGTTCAGCGATAATCTTATTCATGTGGCGACCGACACCCACCTCGTTCAGAAAAACGCAGAACTGTTCGTTGGTGACGGTCGTTTTCGACATGTAAAAGCCGCTTAGGGTCACTTTGTGCAGAGTCTCCATTGTGTTGCGTTCATATTCCCATTCGGGGCTTCCCATCATAAACGTGCCTCCTTTTATGAAAACGAACTTTATTCCGCGAACGATTTTAGCCGGTTCGGAGAAGGAGCGGTTCGGCTTCTCGGTTAGTCCCGGTCTGTTGTCGTCTAATTTTCTTCCGCAGATTCGGCAGAATTTCGCATCGTCGGGATTGGTTGCACTGCATTTTTCGTTAGGACATTTTTTCATGTTGTCTTTTTATTTTAAATGATGACGTTAGGGTTTGATCCGGCGCTCCGGCTGCGCGCTCCGGCGCTTGCGTTCCTGAAGTGCCGGACGACGTAATTTAATGCGTTGACCATTTCGATGTGCGCGCTATTTCCGGAGTTGCTTGCGAAACGCACCAATACGGATGATACCCGCCTGACCAGCGCGGGTTTGTCGCCTGCGTTGCCGACGAGTTTTCTGAAAGTCTTCAGAACGGCATTTTCGCGCGAGTATTTGCCGTGCACGATGTTGTGTCCTCCGAACGAGACTATTTCCAGACTTCCTTTGATTTTCGTTCCCTGATTTATCCCGTAGGACGGATCGGGGTGCGGGATATCCGCCATGTCGGAGAGCGAAAATTCATATTTGTCATACTTGTGTGCTGAGCGCACCCGTTCGCAGGAATGTGGCGGTCGCAAAAATTCGGTTTCGAACACCGTGTAGGCGCAATGTCCGGTGCGTTCGTCGAAGTCGAATTGAAATTCAAATCCGCTGTATTCAATTCGTCCCTTGATCCATTTCAGGACGTCGGCGCGATCGGGGGCGCCAAGCAGTTCGCCCATGTCGGAGAAACTCACGCCGAAGGCATTGTTGGCTAATGTCAATCTTTCCATATTCATGCCCTGTCTGTTATTTGTATTCATATTGATTTGAACATTTTTTCATGATTCGTTCGTTCTTTGTCGTCCGCATCTGCTGCAGTAGCGGTCGGCGGTGTCGGTAAATTTCGTTCCGCAGTTTGTGCAGAAAACGGAAGTCGTCGGGGCGACGGGCGGAGGCGTCTCGGCTGCGGGAGCGCCTCCGGTTTTGTTCAGTTCCGCCCTGAATTCCTCACTCGATCGAGGGTCGGAAAAGTATTGGAGACACAGGGAGCGAAACGTGTTGATAGCGATACGGATTTCGCTGTTGTGCGAGGAGCCGATGTCGCGATTGGCAAGCTTGAGCAGCGCTTCCGAATCGGCTTCGAGCGCGGCGGGCGCAACGTTGCCCGACAGACATGCGTCGCGCAAACGATAATATGCCGACAGATCGTAACCGCCGGCGCCGCGTTCGATAGCGGAGCATGATTGTCTCCATTTTCTCACGTTCATTTTAACAGCCGCACTCATAAACTTTACACCGTGCCAAATTCGATTTTACATTCCTTGCCGGCACATTCCGCCCTCAGGCTGACTATTCCGTCGGCGTCGCGGCTCAGGAAGATATCCACCGGGGTGCCCTCCGGTTTTATTTCGCCGAAGCGTATGGCGGCGTCCCTGAGCGGGGTTCTCGAACCTATTTCTATGCGGTCGTCATCGGATTCGTTTTCGTATATTTTTATCGACACGCTGTCGTTGTTCTCGTTTGTCTGGTACTTGCCCACGAAAGGACGATTTTCGATGATCATGTTTTCGTTTGTCTTTATAAGGTTCGAAATAAGGTATTCATACGAATCGGCTGATTTTTTTTCTCTTCCGGCATTGCCTGATTCTTTTTTTATTCTTATTCCAACTCCGTAGGAGCGCGTGCCGCGACTTTTCAACTCCCTTATTCCGACGTCCGGCTTGTTGTTGAGGATGCCGGCATAGATAGCCGCGCCTTTCGCCACCGCAAGATCGGGATCGACTAATCTGGGTTCAATCCTCAGTTTGTTGCGAATCATTTTCGCGACCATAGGCATGCGCGAGGCTCCGCCCACCAGAACAACTTCGTCGATCGTCAGCGATTTGTCGGGATTCAGGATTTGCGGTTCGCCGGCGGGCTTGTCG
>JAITHX010000009.1 GCA_031279735.1 Prevotellaceae bacterium | reverse complement strand
TTGACCATTCAAACGGGTTCTTTGTACCGGTTTTGTCTTTCCACAAACGGAACAGTTGCGATTTCAACTGATTTTTGCGAAATTCTTCCGCTGCGGTTTTTATCTTGACGTTACACTCGGTTTTTGGCAACTCAAACAGACCGGTCTGCAGTTTGCTTTTTACATCGGCGATGTCGTCATCACTCATGTCTTCGAGGTATGGCGCATAGACCTCCCTGAATACTTGTCTGTCATTAATTAACACATCTCTGATTTGAGCGCTGTGAGCGACAAGTTCTGTATGAAATGCCTTTAGTTGTTCGGTCAAGATGTCTTCCTGTTTGCAGATTTTCAGAATTATAGCAAGAGTTGTTGCCAGCGCGGGATACTTTGCCCGCAGAGCCTCGCATGATACGCTCAAAAACTTCAACCGCTCGCGCCAGTCTTTATAGGTCTCGTTCAAAGAATGGGCGGACATATTAAGTATATCGTTGCTGTACCTGACCACGCTGTATTCAGTATGCAACTTGCGGATTTCGTCCTCGCCGGTTTGCTTATCCCAAAGGCATGAGTGTTTTACTTCAAACAGACGGCAAATGTCGGAAGGTAAATTATCAGTAGCGCCTATTGCTGCGGCGAGTTCAATAATCTTGCCGCCTTCAAAGGCACGAAGATACTCGTACATCCCTTGACGGCAGTTATCGTTTGTCAGCAATGCAAATAAATTATCTGCAAGAGAGGGCTTTGCCAATGCTATTCTCCCGATTTCAACCGCTTTGCTGTGCGCCTCACTGCCCTCTTTTTGTACAAACTCAATAAATTTGCACACTACATCATAAACGCCCGCGTTATCTATTGCTTCAAGGCACCATACCGGCAAATTCAAGTTGCGCATTTTTGCTGTTATAGCACTGGCTGCCTGACTTACTGATGCACATGTATTTTGCTGAATGCGCCAAGCCTTTTCAATAAGTTCGTAAAATGCTTTCTCCTCGGCAGTCATCTTCACAATGTAAGTCGGTTTTGGGTTCTTGCCGATGTAGTTGCCGAGCATCTCCGCGAGTTTATCCGCCGTCATCGGTTCGTGCCCGCCTGTCGAATCGCTGTAGCGGAAAGGCTCGCCGCCATATTCTTTCAAAAGAAAACCGGCGACGAACGATGATAGGTTACATGGCGCGAAGCCGTATTTTTCCTCAAGGAAGTCGTAAATCTCGCCAATCGAAATCTGTCCGTCGCGGGCAAAGGCATCCTCTATGAACTCGTCTGTTTCAATCTTGATTTTCGTGATTGGCAGAGAAGCAGTTGCCGGATTTGTCCAATACTTTTCAATTTTCCAGACGGTCGTCGGCAGGACATTTTTTTCGACGCCAACGACGACTCCGCTTGTTTGCTGAATAATACCACATTTTGCTGACGCTTTGGCATTTGTAAGTTTATGATGCTGTTCCGTCGGTGTGGCAAAAGAAATATCCGCCATATAGCGGAACTCGTTTGTTACAATAGTTTGGAGTACGCTTGCCACACCTCGACCGTTACCAAGTTTATCTCCCTTTTGATTGGCGTAGGTATAAATGACAAACTGTCCGTTGTAAATACGGTTTTTCCAGTCCTGGTCTAATACGCGCTTTGCCTTGTCTTCGCTTTCACGCGACGATGCATTGTTACTGCCTTGATAATACATTGCCATAGCCGAGAAATCCACATACTGCTCAAACGCTTCCTGTCCGAGCGGGGTTGACAGAGCGTCAATAAACACGATATTCTCGTACTGTTTATCTGCAACCGCCGTTCTGAGCGTTTTGCGGAACATCGCCGCTTCTGCTTCATATAAAGCCATACCTCGGCAGAAGTCCATTCGAGGATGGAGTTGTGGCTATATTGACCTTTTTGTTTCTTGCCATAGTTTTCATACTCGTATTCGGAACGGGCAATACTTTCCTGCGCCCGTACCCCAACATAATCAAGACCAATATAATGATTCTTTCCTGTTACCTCTCTCAGTTTCAACGTCTGCGGAGTGCTTTTGTGTACCGAGCAGCACCAGCGGAGTACCCGCGACGGCGGACCGAACAACTCCCACGATTCTTTTGGGTCGAGATACGACTTGGCAATGTAAAACGGTATCCCGTCATCTATGCACTGCTTTTGGGTTTTGTTGATGACGTCGTAGGTATCGGGAAATTCCATTCCCGTATCCCCGAACACTACTACAAAACTGCCTGCAGGCAGGGTTTTCTTTACAAGGTCGAGCAGTACGCAACTGTCTTTCCCGCCCGAAAACGCTACATGAAAGCAGTCAAGCCTCTTGTACCTTTTGTAAACATCCAATATCTTCTTGACCGTTGTGCGCTCAATGATTTCCATCATATCACGGTTTGCCGCCACCATTGCGTCTATATCCACAGGGCGTAGCGCTATGCCGTCAGGCTCCGGCGCTACAGGCTTGCCATTCTCGTCATCGGGAATAATAATTTCGGGAGCGGTATATACGTTGCCGCCTTTCAGTTTCGCTACCAGCTTCCCACGATAGTAGTAGTTGTTCGCCTCTGCCCACATATAAGGTTTGTCGGTCTGCCTGTCGTACCTCCAATACCGGTTAAAGCCCAGCACGTCCAATTCAGGCGCATATACAGGACGCGGCTCTTTTGAAAAGCCTGTGGGCGATGAATTTAGAAGCAGTCCGCCGGTTGTTTCGTCGTAAGTATATGAGTACATCAGGCGATCCTCCTTTCTCTTATGGCTTTTGCCTTTTCGATGATTTCAGGGGCTTTGGCTGTCGTTTGTTTGCCTGTGTATCCGCTGTTATACAGGAAACTGTTAACATCGGCTTCGTTTAGAGGAATACCTGCTTTTGCCACAGCGTCAGCCATAATTTCCGTGTAGTTCATACTGCAACTTTTGCGAATAACAGCCCCGGCATTGCGAGAATTAACCGACGGCGTACCAAACTGAAAAATTCGACTGAAACGGCGACAGTAACTTTCGAGCAGGAACAAATTCCACGTCTGCCCGCAATCAGGGAACGCTCCGAAAGTGGTGAAAACCTTCAGCGGGGTATATTCTCCCTTTATGACCGGTTCCATTGCTTTGTCAATGAGTTCAGCATTGAAATGAACGTACCTGTCAGCCACATAGTTATCTTTGTCGATACGAACCATAACGGTGTTACCCGCTTCCATAGGTAACCAACGGTGAATTTCTCCCGTCAGTTCCTTTTCAAAGTTCAGCAAGTCGTCCAGTGAGCATTTATCAACGTTTCGGCAATAGTTCTTCATAACAGTCATTGCGTTGAGGACGTCGCCTCTACGTGTAATGATTTTACCTCGCTTGTCGAACCTGTCCGAGAGACAAACGCTATAGACAGCGTTATGCACCGCCGCAATTGACAGTTCCCAGTTGCGTTCTGCAATATCCCCCAAAGGTAAGTCTGTCATCGAAACATAACTGCGAACATTGCACTCCCGCATGGCGGTTTCGTTGACTGCCGCCCGCTCGTCGTCGCTAATCACTATGTGCCCGACATGCGCATAAGTTCCTTGACTGTTCCAAATGAAGTCCCTGTTTTGACCGATGGCAAACCTGAGTCTTTCCGACGGTACATACTGCAACCTTTCGGCAAGTTGACCAATCGAAAGCAGAACATCGCTGCCCCAAACACGCCTGATTTCACTGTCCACGACCTCCGATATCGAAGCGTCGGAATATCCGAAACAGGTCTTGGTAAACAACAGACAAGGATATATCCGGCGAAGAATCCCGACCAGCATTTTTTCGGAAACGATGCTTGCCTCACAGAGCCATTTCTCGTTCTTTGAATAAAATGCAGCATAGAAGATGGCTTTGGCTCCGTCGGCAAAATATTTGTCAACCAGTCCTTTGATGTGTCCTATCGCTTCGTTTGAAATCACATAGACTTTCCCGTCGCAGTCAGTGCCGCAAGCCTCAATATAACTTTGCAACTCATGGTCAGTCATGTCCGACACATCAACAGACTTCTCATCAGCAAACGCCCTGAAACGAGCCGTTTCTATCGGGGAGTTCAGACGGAATCCGTTTGAAAAATGAGTCGACAAGATATCGGTCAGTTTTTCTACTATTCCTTTGTTAATCGGCATATTCTCAAGGTGCAAAGATTCTTTTTGCATCATAAAAACTACTATTTCAAGATACAAAGGTAATGTTTTTTGTAACTACTCAGGTACCCCCCTCATATAGGGGCAAAAAAATCTCTATCCCCTAATCGGGAACTTCCGCACTTGGCAAGTCATTCGAAAATTCAACGACATTTTGTCCGTTCCTTACAGAGGAACATCGGGGATAATCGCCCGAAATCTCCCGCCTTCGGCAAGGCTTTCGAGAGTGTCGGAGACGCCGCGCTCGTTCCCGACTGCGGCATCGACAGTCGAACGGATTCAGGCAAGTCAACCGGCTTTTTCTCTTGCCGTTCCGAAAGCGTCAGGGGGAACTTTCGTCCTGACCTTCGCGTTGAGAATCGCTTTTCCGCAGGCGTCCGCAGGCGGATGGAACGCCTGCGTCGGTCAATCATGAACTCCTGCATTTGACGAGGTCGTCGAGAGCGAAGAAGACGTTTCGTTCGCCCTTGATTGCAGTGTCGATAATCGAACGGATTTTGGCGAAGCGTTCCGCTCCCTTTCCCTCGGGATTGCGAAACTGTCCGGAAATCTTCGTTTTGACCTTCACGTTGCGAATCGCCCTTTCGGAAGCGTTGTTGTCGGGCGGAACGTTTTTGTGATGCAAAAATGTGAAAACGCTGTCCTTATATCTTGTCAGACGGTTTATAAAGGCCTTCTTCTTCCTGTGAAAACCGGTCGTGTCCGCTTTCGGCAGTCCGTCAAGTTCGCCTTCCAGCTCCGCGACTTCCGCCGGCGCGGTTTTGTAATCGTCGCCGGTCATGCGTTTTTTCAGTTCCAGCGCGCGGAGAAACAGGTTCTTCATGTCGACGCTCCATTGAGATTTCAGACTTTTCTCGAAATTCAGCAGTTCGCGCAGCAGGTGCGCGAGACACAGCTGATGCAGCAGAGCGGGAACTTTAAGCTGGGACGCCCGACAGTCGCTTATGTAAAAGGATCCCGGAAAGCCTCAGGGGAAATTTTCTTTCAGCGCGCCGTATCCCCTGCTTGCGTGAGATACTATAAACGTCAGAAATTTGGTTTGCCATACGTGGAACCAGCGCTTTTTGCCGTTTACGCGGCAGCCCGTTTCGTCCGCGCCGACCGCTTCGCTTTCGCTTGCCCTGCTCCGGATGGAACTGTATTCCGATTCCGACTTTCGGCGTGCTTCTTCGAGAATATTGTCTATCGTTCCTTCCGAAACGGACAGGGAAAATGCGTCCCTGAAGAAGACTGACAGCTGTCTGTAAGGCAAATACCGATATGCCGACATGTATATCGCCATCCTTTTTACATTCGGACCATATTGAATCGGCGCGGTTACTTCATCGGGATAAGCGCCCCAGTTTGCCTTGCCGCAGCCCGGACATTTTTTTTTGACGGAACGATGCTCCGTATACCGGGGAGTTACGGGCGGTATATCCACCACCTGACGGCGCGTTTCGGCAATGACCGGCGCATCTTCCAGCGAATGTCCGCAGCAACTGCATGCGCCCGGCGCATGCCTCACGACTATGTCGGGCGTTTCGCTCATGAACAGCGTGCGGCCCGGATGGCCTTTCTGACCTCCCGATTTCCTGCCGCTACTCTCGCGAAGACTGAGGGAATTGCTCCGGCCTATATCCTGCGACGGAGGAGTCGAACTGTTTCGCTGCTGCGTCCGTTTTTCAGCAGTTCTATTTCTTCCAGCAATTTTTGAATCAGTTCTCTTAATTTTTCCGGATCTTCCGTTTCGCTTGCGGACAATGCATGATCCGAACCGTCCGACTTTCCGGCGTCGCCTTCATGAAGACGGCGGGAACCACGACGGCTTTTATCCCGCGACGGCGGAGTCGAACCCGTTTTGCCGCCGCGTCCGTTTTTCAGCAGTTCCATTTCTTCCCGCAGCTGTTGAACCAGTTTGTTTAATTCTTCAATCCGCGATAACAGTTGTTCATACTCCGAACGCTTTATTGTTATCATTTCACACATGACGCAAAGGTAATATTTTTTCTTTTCCAATATTCTTTTTTATTCCTATATTAGGAGGGAGGGGGGTACGTTACCTTAATTTTTAATTCTTAATTTTTATTCAGCGGTTCTATAAATTTCACCGAGGCTACTTCGCGGGCGGTCAGTTTTCGACCTTTGCCGCGGGCGCTTTTCACCGCGACGAACTCATCTACGTCTATGCGTTCGGTGGCGCCGGCGTATCGACCTTTGAACGTGACTTTGAGCTGGGGGTATCTGTCGGTCGAGTATGCGACGAGGCGCGAAGCCGGGTCTTCGTCGATAAATCGTTCCTTGTCGAGAGTCTTGTCGAAGACGATGCGCTTCACGCAGTATTGGTTCAGGGCGGCGTCGAAATAGACTATGGAGAATATTTCGCCCGGTTCAAATTTCTTTATCAGCAGGATGTCGTCCTCGTAACGGTTCACGAGTTCGTAGGATGTGGTGTAGTAGTAAGCCTGTTTCGTGAGGACGAGGATTTTGTCGTCGCCGGTAAATTCGCCGAGATAGAGACCTTTGCCGTCGTCGTTGAGTTTGTTGGTTTCGCTGTCGAGCCATATCTTCTGTCCGCCGAGGGTGGATTCGCTTTTCTCTTTCAGCACTATTTTATGGATGGAGAATTTGCTGAATATATTTCCGTTGGCGGTTCGGCTTCTCACGGCTTGGGTCGAGAAATCGAGTTCCTCTATGATCTTTTTCATTCGTGGGCGCGGGCGGAAGATGACTTTCAGTATGTCGGCTTCTCCGTTGGGATGCGCGCCGAAGTAGAGGATTTGCGAGCCGGGGGTACCTTTGGTGATGTCGTATTCCTTGTCGCGCACCAGTCCGGTGACGTTGAATCGTTTCATGAGTATTGCGCCGTTGCGCCCGTCGCGGAAGAGGATATTGTAAACCGTTCTGGTGTCGTCGCGGCGGAATACGTTGACGTAAAGAATATCCTTTCCGAGGAACGCCTTTTCCGACACTTTCGAGACTATGTATTTGCCTGTTTTGAAGAAAGCTATTATCTCGTCCAGATCTGAGCAGTCGCAGACGTAGGCGGCGGTTTCGTCGCGTTTCAGGTCGTAGCCCACGAAGCCTTCCTTGAGGTTGGCGAAGAGTTTGCGGTTGGCTACAACGACTTGAGTGGCTTTGATGACGTCGAAGCCGCGCAGTTCCGTTTTGCGTTCTCTGCCCTGTCCGTACTTTTTCTTAATCTTTCTGTAATAGTCGATGGTAAAGGCGGTGAGGTTTGCCAGCGATTTTTTTGCGGCGTCGATGTCCGTTTCGAGTTCGGCTATATGTTCGTCGGCTTTCTTGATGTCGAACTTGGAGATTCGCCGCACGGGTTTTTCGGTGAGTTTCACTATGTCGCCGGCGGTGATCTTTCGTTTCAGCAGCTGTCGGAACGGGTTGAAGGCGGTGTCGATGGCTTTGAGCTGGGCGTCCCACGAGACGGAATCCTTTTCGAGTTCGCGGTAGATCCGCTGTTCGAAGAATATTTTTTCCAGCGAGGAATAGTGCCAGTCGTCTTCGAGTTCGCCGATTTTTATTTCGAGTTCCTTGCCGAGCAGCGTTCTGGACTGTTCGGTGTTTGCCGCGAGTATTTCCTTGACGTCGATGAAGGCGGGCTTTTCGTTCCGGATGACGCAGGCGTAAACCGACACCGACATTTCGCAGTCGGTGAAGGCGTAGAGTGCGTCGATGGTTACGTCGGCGGAAGTTTCGGCGGGGAGATGAACGAGTATTTCCACTTCGCGGGCGGTATTGTCGTCCACCTTTTTGATTTTGATTTTGCCTTTTTCGTTGGCTTTGATTATGGAATCGATGAGGCGCGAAGTGTCGAGACCGAACGGAATTTCGGTGATGGCAAGAGTTTTCGAGTCGATTTTCGATATTCGCGCTCTCACCTTGACTTTTCCTCCGCGCCGTCCGTGGTTGTAAGCCGAGCAGTCGGCGAGGCCTCCGGTGGGGAAGTCGGGATAAATCTCGAAATCTTCGCCCTTGAGGTATGCTATCGAGGCGTCGATTAGTTCGTTGAAATTATGGGGGAGGATTTTGGACGCCAGCCCCACCGCTATTCCCTCGACGCCTTGGGCGAGGAGGAGGGGGAATTTCATTGGCAGAGTGACCGGTTCCTTGTTGCGTCCGTCGTAGGAATCCATCCATTCGGTGGTTTTGGAATTGAAGGCGACTTCGAGGGCGAATTTCGACAGTCGGGCTTCGATATAACGCGGGGCGGCGGCGCCGTCGCCGGTGAGAATGTTGCCGAAATTACCCTGTGTTTCAATCAGCAAATCCTTTTGTCCCAGCTGCACGAGAGCGTCGCCTATCGAGGCGTCGCCGTGGGGGTGAAACTGCATGGTGAATCCTATGATGTTGGCAACCTTGTTGAACCTGCCGTCGTCGAGACGCTGCATGGCATGAAGGATGCGCCGCTGCACGGGCTTCAGTCCGTCCTCGATATGAGGCACGGCGCGTTCGAGAATCACGTAGGAAGCATAGTCGAGAAACCACTCCTTGAACATGCCCGAAAGCCGGTGGGCCGGAGGGTCGTTTATCAGGCTGTCGTATCTGCCCGTTTTTTCCGTGCTGTCGGCGGCGGCGAGCAGTTCCGTTTCGGCGGCGGCATCCGCAGCATCGTCTATATTTTCGCTTTTTGTTTCCGGATCTTCCGCGTATCCGTCGTGATTCTCTTGATTTGACATTATTTATCCTACCGTTAAATTGTAAAAAAACGCCCCAAAAGTAACGATTAATTATCAATTGCGCGAAGATGCGGGCTTGGATTAAAAATTCGTCAAAACAAATCGGAATGTGCGCCCGTGCCGGCGAGCGACAGAGTCAGTCCCGTATCGCTTTTTTGTTCTTGGGAGTATATATCCTCGTAACCCGTCCTTTCTCGACATCCTCAAGTGCCTTTTCCAAACCTATTTTCCGCGGTTTGACTTCGGAAAAGCCAATCGAAAGAATGTAAGCCAGCGTTTTCCTTGCTATGGGATTGCTGTCGTCGTATTCCAATGTAATTTTTGCCATAATTCTTACTTTTTAAAACTTCACCGCAAAGATACGAAACTTCACCGCAAAGATACGAACTTTCATTATATTTCTGTCGTATTAAAATTGACTGCACGCTTTGTTGCCAATGATTGTCAAGATTTCCCTATTTCTGTTTTTCCCGACAATACTCATCCGCAATATACTCGCTGCTTTCTGCCCATAGAACGTTTTTAGTACGCTGCAACGCCTTATATGTTGCGGAATCCAGAAATTCGGCGAGTGTCGCGTCAAAATCCTTTTTCTCCAGCTTTGCCAGAAGATAGACAATTTGCTCTATTTTGAACATCATATCCAGCGTAATGTCTTCGCCATTGTATGTGTATTTAGTTTCCATACGAGCCGTGATAGAGTTTCATTTCAAACGTCGTTTAAGGACATCGTCGGCAAAATGAAAAGCTTCGTCAAGCGGCTGGGTATGCAGGGCGTTGTAACGTTGACGTATCAGTGTATTTATCCCGTTTTCCCTGAAAAGGGCGAACGCTTCTGCCGTAGGGATGCCGTATTTGCCTGCATACAGCTCCACTGCTACCACAACCAACAGGTTTTCATCTCTTCGTCGTTTCGTCATAATCTTTTCAAATTAAATCTTTTCAAATTAAAAAATCAGGTGCGAAAGTATAAAATATTTTCCGTATATCCATATTGGATTTTAGCAGATGGCGCGGTAGAGTTTCATTATACGATTTTAATATAACTGCCGTGATATACTTTCATCTCAAATATCCTCCATTTTCGCGACAAACATCGTAAATGTCAAGCAATGCCCAATACTTATTGTCGGTATGCAAAGCCCACCAGTGCCTGTCGAGAAAATCAAAGCCGCCGTACTGCACCAGATACCGGTAAGCCTCCGGCATACTTATTTTGAATGCCGCTGCAAATTCGGGAATAATAAAACTGATGAACGCCACCTTGTCGCTTGTCCGCTTGTCCAATGCTGATGATTCCATAATTCTTTATACATTTTAAATCTCACAACGACAATATGAACTTGGATTGGAAATCTGTCAAAACAAGTCGGAATGTGTACCCGTATCAAGCAAAATCAAAATGAGTTC
>JAITHX010000222.1 GCA_031279735.1 Prevotellaceae bacterium | reverse complement strand
TTGCGCCCCTTGCGTTACAAAAACACCGCAACGCGGTGAAAAAACACGCAAACTTTTTCCACACAATTCCCGGCAGAACCGCAGAAATAATACCTTTCAACGGATTCACGCCATTACCGAATTACGAATTACGAATTACGAATTACGACTGCGGATGTACGGCCGCAGTCGGTCGTAATTCGTAATTCGTAATTCGTAATTGAAATCTGTGTCATCCGCGAGCCAAATCACACCCCCAATCGCCGATCGCCGAAAAAGCGGTATCTTTGCCGGAGATTTTTTAAGTCCTATATATGGGAAAAATAATGAAACGACAATTGAACGCCATAGAAATGAACGAACTCGAAGCGGGGAAGATACCCCCGCAGGCGCTCGACATGGAAGCGGCGGTGCTTGGAGCGCTGATGCTCGAAAAGAACGCGATAGTGGACATTCAGGGACAACTGACCCCCGACAGCTTCTATCTCGAAACAAATCAGAAGATTTACAAGGCGATTCTCGACCTTTCGGCAAAACACGCGGCAATAGACATACTCACCGTTGCCGAAGAGCTGAAAAGCAACGGCGATCTCGACTTGGTCGGCGGCACGTCCTATCTGGCATATCTTTCGGGGCGCGTCGGTTCGGCGTCGAGCGTGGAATACCATTCGAAGATAGTGGCGCAGAAATATCTCCAGAGGCGTCTCATCTCCATCGCCTCCGAAATACAGCGCGAAGCCTTCGACGACAAAACCGACGTGAGCGACCTCATTGATTCCGCGCAACAGAAAATATTCGACGTAGCCGAAGGCAATGTCAGTCGCGAAACCCGGCACATCGAACACATAGTCGAAGCCGCCATACAGGAAATGGAGAGCAGCGCCTCCCGCGAAGACGGATTCAGCGGAATACCTTCGGGCTTCACCTCCCTCGACCGCATCACTTCCGGCTGGCAGCCTTCCGACCTGATAATCGTGGCGGCACGTCCCTCGATGGGCAAAACCGCCTTCGTGCTGTCCATGGCGCGCGCCACTTCGGTGGAGTTCGGCAAGGGAGTAGCCTTCTTTTCGCTCGAAATGTCGGCAACGCAGCTCGTCAAGCGT
The DNA here is from genome assembly GCA_031279735.1 of Prevotellaceae bacterium. GTDB lineage: Bacteria > Bacteroidota > Bacteroidia > Bacteroidales > UBA932 > JAIRLF01. Next base: position 7,576 of record JAITHX010000222.1, on the reverse strand, counting down.
CTTATGGTGAGCGAAACGGGACTTTCGTCGGACAAGATACGAAACGGCAAGCTCGAAGACCACGAATGGCATCAGCTCGAAGTGAAACTTCAGGCGCTTTCCGCCGCCCCGCTCTATATCGACGACACGCCTGCACTGTCGATCTACGAGTTCCGCTCCAAAGCCCGTCGCCTCGTGCTAAATCACGACATCAAAATCATCGTCAACGACTATCTGCAGCTGATGACCGGACCGCCCGAAATGAAAGGCATGCGCGAACAGGAAGTATCCTCCATATCGCGTTCGCTCAAAGCCATCGCCAAAGAACTCGGGGTACCGATAATTGCCCTTTCGCAGCTGAACCGGTCGGTCGAAACGCGGTCGGGAAACAAACGTCCGCAACTGTCCGACCTTCGCGAATCCGGCGCCATAGAGCAGGACGCCGACCTCGTGGCTTTCATCCACCGTCCGGAGTACTACGGCTTTCTGGAAGACGAGGACGGAAACAGTCTGATAGGCGTTGCCGAAATCATTCTCGCCAAGCACAGAAACGGAGCAGTGGGCGACGTCCGCCTCAAATTCCGCAGCGAGGAAGCCCGATTCTACGACTTTGAAGACCCGGGCGCAACGCAGTCCGTCGCCACAACCAAAATAGGCTCGAAGATGAACTCCGAAAGCCCCAAATCCATCTCGACCAACACGGAGTTTCCGGTAAACCTCAACGAGTTTGAAACAAGACGGGAATCGCCGTTCTAAATATTAGCAGAACATTTTGCGCTTGCAGTTGTTTTTTATGGAATAAAATAAAAGTTAAATAAAAGTTAAAGTTAAAGTAAAGTTATGAATCGATTTGTTTTAGCGCTGAGTATTATCAGTATTTTTACGGGATCGGGATTAAATTCCTGCAAGTCCAAACCTCGAACTGCTGCAAAGCCTTCGAATGAAATCGTTGCCGTCACGGCCGACAACTCAAGAACCAGTCTCAATTGGGACGGTGTGTATTCCGGCGTCATTCCCTGCGCAAGCTGTCCGGGCATAAACGTCAAGATTACACTCAAAACGGATGAAACCTACGAGTTGGTCTTCAGCTATCTCGAAAGAGGCAAGCAGAAATACACTCACAAGGGAAAATTCAAGTGGTCGAAAGACGGTTCTAAAATCACTCTCGATATTAAGGAGGGCGAATTTTCGACTCATTACAAAGTCGGAGAGAATGTTTTGATTGTTCTGGATTCAAACGGCGATGTAATCACCGGAGAACTTGCCGGCAAATACCGGCTGGCGAAGGAATCCTGAAAGCAATTAAGGACGCTTTTCAGGAAACGTCCTTAATTGATTCTTAACTTTCTCATCCTCCATAAGAGGAGATTTTATTTGTAAACGGCGAAAACTCCGGTTTTCGCCATTTTTTTTGATTTCATTTCGCAAACGATTCGGGACAACTCAGCCTCTCCGACACTTCTCCGTCGGCGCGACGCAGCCACGTGTCGAAACCTCTGCGGTTTGCAGTCAGTTCTATTGCGCGCCCGCCCCGACGCAGGGTGTTGCCTCCCGTAAACAATCCGTAAGCCAGACATATTCCGTCGAGACAGCCGATGTAGGAGTTCGAGTGATCGTGTCCGACGAAAGTTCCTGCCACGTCGCCCGATTCCACCATCGCGGCAAACATTCCCGTGTTCAGTATTCCCGGACATTCGCGTTCCCCGCGCTCTCCGTACACCGGAGGCAGAGGCTTCACCCGATTGATATAGTTGCAGTTCACCGTGTCGAAGAGCGTCCGGTACTCATGCAGGGGGATGTGGAAAAAAGCGAGGGCGGGATAGGGTGTGCCGCCGTTCCTGTCGGTGAATCGGCGCGAAGTTGCCCGATACCATGCAACCTGTTTGAAATCGAACCAGTCCCAGCCTTTCCGTTCGCCAACTTGATTGTAGGCGCGCGAATCCATGAAATAGAGCAAAGCGGCAGTCTTGCCCGTTCCGTCGGCTATTTCCGCAACGAAATTACCCGTGCCGCCAATGTCCTTCGGACCGCGCAGAAAAAGCGAACGCGGCTGTTTTTCCAGATAGTCGGCGATTTGCTCGCGTGTCCAGTCGTGTTCATCGTCGTGATTGCCGAGTGTCACCGCGTAGGGAACCTTACTTTCGGCAATCGCGCCCAGAACCTCTTCCCAGCCCCGGAGCTGAGGTTCGCAGGTAACGATGTCGCCCGTAAAGACCACAAGATCGGGTTTTTCGGCTTCCACCACACGCTTAAGCACCTCGAGTTTAACCGGAGCGCTTTCCGAATCGACCCTATAGTGAATGTCGGTAAACTGAAGGATTTTAAATTTTCCGTCGGCATTGAATTTCAGCTTGACGGTTTTCTCGGTTTTCTCGCCGGTGCAGGCGCAGACGCAGGCACAGAACACTGCCGCAATCCAAACAAATACTAATCTTTTCATTCGTTCATTTTTATCATTCGTTTATAAATTCTTAATTCATTTCAGATATTCCCCGTTGAAGAACTCCATGTAGTCGAGAAACGATTTGCTTGCCTTCATCAGAGCGAGATTGGAATCGAGAATCACGAAACAGACATAATCGTTTATCGAGATGTCTTTGAAAACGTTCTTGTTGTCGATTATCCTGCTGTAGTATTCCATTGCTGTTTTCCTATCCTTGATTTTGCTCATGACAATCATTTTGTTGTCCGCGAAATCAGTGATTTGAGTTTCGTAGTTTTCTTCCAGAAAGTTATCCGCGTTGAACGAATTAATGTTGAAGTTCAATTTGTTGAAGTTGACTTTGGGATCGGTTATCACAACGAAGGAATGTAGTCCGTCGCCGGCGGAATAATTCGATGCGGTTTCAGTTTCCTTCAGGGGCTTTTCAGGCTTTTCCTTGTTTCCCGTTTCCGCCGCCCGGTTGAGCGCCGTTTTTTCGAGTTCGTTCAGAACGGATTGCGCGTAAACTGCCGCCTCGTTGCCTTTAAACTCGGCAACAATGTTTTTGAGGGCGGCGCGATAGGCTGCGAGGTTTTCGTTGTAATTGTCGGAAAGAGCCTTGAGCAGAGTGAACTGTGGCTTCAGTCTGCCGGAAGGATATTTGTTCAGAGCCGCTGTTGCGGCTTCGTATGTTTCGGCTTTGCGGTTTGAACGATACGACGCGAGCATTCTGTTGTAATCAGCTTCCTCCTCAGCCTCCTTCGCTTTCATTCGAGCTATGAATCCCGGATCGGTCGCGGCGAGAACCTTGGGATGGGCGGGATAGTTGAGGAGCATGAGAGTTCTGTAATGCTCGGCTTTCTGGCTGTTGCCCGAGTTTTTATATATTTCGTACAAAGCCACGCAGGATTCCGCCAAAAGAGTGTTGTAGGGGAAGCGTTCGTTCATTTTTTCAAATTGGGCGGCGGCTTTGAGAGGCTCGTTCAGATCGTCGCGGAAGGCTTCGCCTATGTTGAACATTGCGGTTGCTATCTTTTCGTTTGAAGCCCTTCGCGCCTCGTCCGACTGCGGGATGCCGGCCTTGAGCGCTGCCGCCTTATCGACAGTGTCGGCATCGGCGGTCGATTCGGTGTCCGAATCCAGATAGTCGTCGTCGTCGTATTCCTGTTGCATTTGCACGCCCTTGTTGCTTCTGCGCCAATTGTCTTCGAGTTTTCTTTCGCCCCATCGCATTGCGAAGTCCGTTCGTCCGAGCGAGAGAGACGAGGCGTTGTAGAAATACCACTGTCCCGTAGCCGATTGAGCCTTTATGTCCGACTGAAGCTGTTCCATTCGGGCTTTGTCCTCTCCGGCTTTGCGCTTTTTCTCTCCTTCCTGTTTCAGCCGATTGTCTATCAATTTGTTCAAATCGTCTTCGGAGAGGTTTGCCAGATGCTGCAGGCTGTCCTCCTTAGCTGCGATTTTCATGTTCAGGGCAAGTTTTCTGTACTTTGTCGCCTTCTTCGCCGTTTCCTCGTAGAGCGAATGGTCTGTTCCGAGCATATTCGCCGCATTGTCGTAGCAGTCGTATGCCTCGATGTAGTTCGGCTGCTTGATGTAATGTTCGGCTAAAGCCAGATACGACAGCCCCTTCTGTCGGGTATTGATGCCCGTTGCCTCGGTGGATTGTTTGTAATAATCTATAGCCTTGGGCATATTGCCTTCCGATTCTTCCAGTTTGGCAAAGGCGTAGTATATCTGGTCGTGATACTTTGCGTTCTGGGGATTTTTGAGCGCTTTTTCCAGAATCTTTCTGATGTTGCCTTTTTGCGTAACGGGATCGTAGGCATAAGCCATTGCCATTTCGGCACTGAAGGCGGTGAAGTAGGGCGGATTGTATTTCAGCACCTTCGAGAAATATTGGGCAGCTTTGGAATTGTTCGGAGTATGGAGGTACAATTGTCCGAGAATGTAGTTGTAACGTATTTTGGTGTTTCTGCCCCGCACGCCCTTCAAAGCCTTTTCCAGAAAGGGGATGGCTTCGGCATACTTTTTTTGCCTGATATACAAGTCGGCGAAGGCGGCATTGAGCAGAGGCTCGACTTTTTGCAGATCTACGTCGTTTGTCTTTCGGTCGTTTGTCTTTCGCGACACCTGAACCAGAACATCTTTAGCCCGCACATACTCTCCGTTGCGCGAAAAGAGTATCGCCTGCCATATTCGGGCTTCGTGAATGCTTGATTCTTTGGGATATTCTGCATCGATGAAAGCGAATTTCTCTTCCGCCAGTCCAAATTCGTGCAAATAGACGTTCGCCTTGCCGACGAGCAGCTGAGCTTCGTCGATGAAACCGTTGAACTCTTTTTTGTTGTAAAATTCACGCTGTTCCTTGCTCATGCCTCTCTTTCGCTTCGGTTTGGCGGTAATGGAGTGTTTCGCAACGGATTTAGTACCCTTGTCTATGGCGCGTTGAGCCTCGCTCGAAACCAGTCCGGCCGACTGCGGATATTCAAAGGCGAAAACCGGCAGTATTTCGTCGAAATTTTGCGGTTCAATAGCTTCCGTTTTTTTCGATGCCTGCTTCAGACTTTCTTTCCCGTTGAAATATACATTATAATATGTATTGACTTCATGATATTTCCGGTTCAGAAAAGTATTGCGTTTTGTCGAACAAGCCGCAGCTGTTGATAACAACAACAGGCAGAATATTTTAATCTTCATTAAATGCATTTTTTAAGAACAATCGTCGCAAAAGTAGAAAAATAAACGGGAACATACAATTAGTATTTTGAACATTTTGAATCCTTGTAGATTTCAGGAAATAAAAACAGCCATCAGTTCTTAATTTACAAAGAGCCGCAGTCGGGTAATCTTCAATTTTCAATTGAAATCCATACGACATTCTCGGCGAGAAGCCCGAATAAGTTATTTATATCGCAACCCTTAAAAGAAATATTTTTTTTGCAGAAAAAAAGATACTACATTCGCGGCTAAAATAAATTATTGATAGTTGCCATGAACCTAAGATATTTGTTCTTACTGTCTGTTTCGATATGCGCAAACACTATTGTTTCGGCGCAAAGCGACTTCGATCTGTCGCAACGCTGGTTCAACGAATCGGTGTACAATCCCGCCGCCACGGGCAATTCCTTCACGACGGGCATTTTCCTTCACAGTCGCGCACAATGGCTCAGCACCGAAGGCGCGCCGATAACCAATGCCATCTCCGCCGACACCTACGTCGAAAGCATACGCTCGGCTTTCGGCGCGGTTGTGACTAACGACCAGATAGGCTATTGGAACTCGTGGTCGGCGAAATTGTCCTACGCCTACTACATACCCTTCGGAAACGCCTCGCTGTCGGCAGGGCTGTCGGGTTATCTCAACAACAGAAGCAGCAATGTCACGCCCGATTATGCCGACAATCCGGGCGACGCGGTTCTGGGCAATTCGCGCGTCACCGAGTACAGCCCCGACTTCGACATCGGTCTGGAATACAAAGGTCCGTTTAAACTCGGACTCTCCGTGCGACATCTTCTCAATTCGCAATCGACCAACGCGGTGTTTCCGGCGCACAGCATCAACTTCTGGTCGTATCTCTCTTCGCGCTTCAACATCACTAACAATTTCAGCGCGGAACCGATATTCTCCTACACCCATCGCCGCAACATCAACAGAATCGAGGGAGGCGCCATTTTCTACTTCATGAAAAGCGCCCCGAAAGCGTTGTACAACGACAGATTCTGGGTCGGCGGACTGTTTCAGTTCAAGGACAGATTCGCCGTTCTCGCCGGAATAAAGATAACGCCCCAGATAAGTCTCGGCTATTCGTTCGACTACGGAATGTACGGAGTGAGCGACCTGACCACCATCGCGAGAATCGGAACCCACGAACTGTTCCTCTCGTGGCACTTCGACAGGGTTTTCTACAAAGACCCCGAATGTCCGGCATACAAACGCTATTCGACCTCCAAAAAGAATCGCCCGCTGTTCACGTATTAAAGAAGTATGGATTTAATATATCACGGCGGATATTGCCCCGTTGAAACCCCGAGAATCATTACTGGTAAATATCCGAAAGATTTCGGGACGGGGTTTTATTGCACCGAAATCAAGCGGCAAGCTATTCGCTGGGCACAACGTTATGAAACGCCGGTAGTAAGCATTTTTGTTTACAAAAGAAACAACAAGCTGCAAATTTTACATTTTGAGACAATGACTGAAGAATGGCTTGATTTTATCGTCGATTGCCGTTCGGGTAAAAAACACAGCTTTGACATTGTAATCGGCTCAATGGCTAATGACCAGATATATAATTATGTGACGGATTTTATCGACGGAAATATAACCCGTGAACAGTTTTGGGTTTTAGCTAAATTTAAAATACCAACACACCAGATAGCCTTTTGCAGCAAAAAGGCGTTGAAATGTATTAAGTTTATTGAATATAAAGAAGTATAAAATGAATGGAAGAGAAGAAAAAAGCAGCAACGATCTGTTTTTCCTCTGTTCGCTGATTGAATATATCGGCAGGAAAACAAAAAATCATAGAAATGTAATCGTCAATGCCGTCGGCAAAGAGCGCCTGCAGCATATCTTCGATCTGGCCGATGTTTATCATTGCGAGAACATGGATAAAATCACATCCGAGCTAATCGAAAAATACGGTATCGAGGACGGATATTTCGACAACATCGCCAGCGCGCAATATTCAGTACCTACTCACTGGGATATAGGGAAAGTCTATAAGCGACTGATAATTGATGTTGCCCGTTTTCAAAACAAAACCTGCATCGACGCCCTGACGGAAGTTTACAATTCATGGCTTTCGCGCAGAATAGAAAACTTCAACAGCAGCTTGTACTACGAAAACCCCGCATATATATTTGAATCCTACAAAAAAGGAGAATGCCTTTAAGAATTATGAATTATAAATTATGAATTATGAATTGCCTGACGGAAAGTCGGAGAGTTCATAATTCCCGACGTCCGTCAGGCAATTCATAATTCATAATTCATAATTCCCGACGTCCGTCAGGCAATTCATAATTTATAATTCAGGTTCTACTGGAAATTGTGTGGAAAAAGTTTGCGTGCTTTTTCACCGCGTTGCGGTGTTTTTGTAACGCAAGGGACGCAAGGGCTTCGCAAAGGGCGCAAGGGCTTCGCGTCCTTTGCGAAGAGCGCGCGGTTACG
>JAITHX010000180.1 GCA_031279735.1 Prevotellaceae bacterium | reverse complement strand
TGTATGTCCGCAGTCGGGACGTAATTCGTAATTCGTAATTCGTAATTGAAATCTGTGTCATCTGTGTGCTAAAAACCCGAACTGCATCCCTTATAAGTTATTTCTAACACATCCCTAAGTTATTTATTCGACATCCGTTTTACTGAAAAAAATCAAAGCGAAAATAAATTTAACATTATTTCACGTTTTTCGTGTTTTGTCGGAATGTGGGAAGAAAATTAATTTAACGTTGATTAACCTCTCTCCGCGTTTCTGCGGCGCGAAAAAGGACAGCGCCCCGCGCGAAAGCCGTTTTGAGAGGATGTCGGAGACGGCTCTTTCGGAAACGGGCGCCGTTTCCGTTCGCCGGAGACCGTTCGCCGGAGGCATCCGGCGGACTTTGCAATTAATAATAGACAATTTTATGATTAATAACGAAATAATTAAATTGCGGATAAGATTTCGCCAATTTTTTATCCGAACTTTACGGACGCCTGAGCAGGCGTCCGTAAAGTTCGGACAAAAAATTGGCGCAGTTTTCCGTTAGTCCGGCAAAATATCAGGTGCGGTCGGCTCTTCCGCGCAAGGGAAAATTATGCATGAAGAATAAAACTTCGCAACTACTTAAGCGAATATAAGGCGGTTAGCTGGCAGTGACCGGCGATTGGCGTCCGCAGGGCGGAATTATCGGATGAATCGTCGAAAATCAGCCGGACGTCTAATCGCCGGCTAATCGCTGTTTGTCAGTAGATTCAACGATATGCGGACTATATGTCGCCGTTCGGCGGAATTTCGCGCGAAGGCGTTATTGCAAAACGCATTGTTAAATAATGCTAAGCAATTATGAATTATGAATTAGGCAATTTATAATTATAGCAGTATTTTTGCAGTCTCAAATTTAAGGGACAATGAATAGACATTTGACAATAAGTCTGGCAACGGCGGCTATCATAACCGTTGCCGCCTGTTCCGGCGAAAAGGGAACGGAAAGAAAGGCGAAGATCATCCCGGTCAAGGTAATGGAAGTTGCGGTATCCCGAACGGCAAACACTCGAAACTATATCGGCACGGTTGAGGAATCGGTTGCCGTGTCGCTTTCGTTTTCGGTGGCGGGAACGGTTGAGCGGATTCATGCTCGCGAGGGCGAGCGTGTGCGAAAGGGTCAGCTGCTCGCCGCGCTCGACACTGCCACTGCCGCAAACTCCTACAGGGCGATGTTCGCCAAGCTGCAACAGGCGCGGGACGCTTACGAGCGTCTCGAAAAAGTTCACAGGAACGGCAGTCTGTCCGACATCAAGTTCGTGGAAGTGGAAACGGGTTTGCGACAGGCGGAATCCATGACGGCAATAGCTAAAAAGAATCTGGACGACTGTTGTTTGCACTCGCCTCGCGACGGAGTGCTGGCAAGTCGATTCGTCGAGGCGGGGGGCGGCGCCGTTCCGGGCGCGACTGCGTTCAAGCTGGTTTCGGTCGATAGGGTAAACGTGAAGATTCCTGTGCCTGAAAGCGAAATAGGCAGAATCGCGCGCGGACAGACGGCGCGAATCGAAACGCCGGCTCTCGACAATGCTGTCTTTGCGGGGCTGGTCGATATGAAGGGCGTGGAGGCAAATCTCGTGTCGCACGCCTACGAGGTGAGAATCGCCGTAGCCAATCCGGACGAGCGGCTGATGCCCGGCATGGTTTGCAAGGTGTTTCTCTCCGACGACGGGGCGACGGACGAAATAGTCGTCCCGAACCTCTCGATACGAATCGCGCACGATGGCAGTCGATTCGTCTGGCTTGCCGAAGGCGACGCGGCGCGACGCCGATTCGTGAAAACCGGCGGCTTGAGGGACGGCGGCATAGCGATAGTCGATGGACTTTCGGCGGGCGACAAGGTGATAGTGGAAGGTTTCGCGAAAGTGAGCGAAGGCATGAAGGTTTCAATTGTAAGGTGAAAGACGCGGAAATGAAATCGAAGGGCGGAATAATAGGCGGGGCGCTGAGGAACCGGCAAATAGTGCTTTTGTCGGTGGCGGCGCTGTTTGCGGCGGGCATCTATTCGCTTGTTGCCATGTCGAAGCAGGAACAGCCGGAATTTACAGTCCGGCAAGGCGTAGTGGTCGGGGTGTTTCCCGGCGCCACTTCTCTCGAAGTTGAACAGAGACTCACCAGACCTCTGGAACGCTATCTGTTTACGTTCACTGAGGTAAAGCGCGCAAAAACCGTTTCCAAGTCGGAGGACGGGATGGCATATATTTTCGTCGAGCTTGCCGACGATGTGCGGGACAAAAACATAGTGTGGTCGAAAATCAAGCACGGATTGAATCTGTTCAAGATGTCGCTGCCGGCGGGCGTGCTGGCTGTCGTTGCGAACGACAATTTCGGCGACGTTGCCGCGCTGCTCGTCACAATGGAGTCGGACGACAAGACTTACCGAGAGATAGACGATTATTGCGACGCGCTCGAAGATCGGCTGCGTACCGTTCCTGCGGTTGCCAACGTAAGGCGTTACGGCTCGCAGAGCGAACAGATCACCGTTTATGCCGACAACGAAAAACTTTCGGCTTACGGAATAGGCTCCAAGATGCTGGCTGCCGCTCTCGCCGCTCAGGGATTCGCCACTGCCGGCGGCGCGCTGGAATACGGACGAACCGTCGCTCCGGTTCACGTTGCCGAAAGTCTTGGCGGCGAACAGGAAATAGCCGAGCAAATAGTCTTTTGCAGTCCTGCCGGCGACGCGGTGCGCGTGAAGGACATAGGGCGCGTGGTGCGCGAGTATCCCGCGGCGGAGAGCTATATCACTCACAACGGGCGGAAATGCGTCGTGCTGTCGATAGAAGTCAACCCGTCGGCAAACATCGTGGCTTTCGGAAAGGAGGTGAACGAAGTGCTGGCGAAATTCAGGAACGAACTCCCCGAAAGCGTCAGCGTCAACCGGATTGTTGACCAGCCGAAGGTTGTAGGCGAGTCGATAGCCAATTTCCTGCTGGAACTGCTGATAGCAGTCTGCGCGGTGATATTCGTGACTATGATTCTGCTGCCGTTTAGGGTGGCGGCGGTGGCGGCGATGTCCATACCGGTGTCGGTCACTGTCACTCTGGCAGTCATGCACGTTGCGGGCATCCCGCTGAACATGATCACTCTCGCGGCGCTGATAGCCGTGCTGGGCATGATTGTGGACAATTCCATCGTTGTAGTTGACAGCTATATCGACAAGCTCGACGCGGGCGAAGAGCGTTCGAAAGCCGCCGTCGAGAGCGCTCGCGAATATTTCAAGTCGATCTTCTCGGCGACGCTGGCAATCAGCATAACGTTTGTGCCGGTGGTGATTACCACTTCCGGCACTATACACGACTTTCTGCGGGATTTCCCTTGGGCGGTCTGCATCACGCTATTCGTTTCGCTTGCGGTTGCCATGCTGGTCATTCCAATCTTTCAGTATTTTCTTATAAGAAAAGGCATTTCGGGTTCGCCGTCCGAAGGCTCGCGCAAGAAGCGCCGCTCCATACTCGACTACATCCAATCGGCTTACGAACGCCTGCTTGCGCTGGTTTTCGCGTTTCCGAAAACGACGCTCGCGATAGCTGCGGCAACTGTTGCGGCGGGCGCTCTGCTGTTCGTTTCGCTGCCTGCGCGAATGATGCCGATAGCGGAACGCGATCAGTTTGCCGTTGAGTTTTATCTGCCCCGCGGCAGTTCTCTCGAAAAGACGGCTTCGGTGTGCGACAGCATGGAACGCATCCTGCGGCGCGACGAACGGGTGCGCTCCGTGTCGGCGTTCATCGGATCGAGTTCGCCTCGTTTCCACATTGTTTATGCGCCCGGCATTCCGTCGCAAAGCTACGGGCAGTTTATCGTTAACACCGTGTCGAACAAGGCGACGGAGGAATTGCTCGACGAGTGCGCCGACAAGTACGCTTTCTATTTTCCCGAAGCCTACGTCAGATTCAAGCAACTTGACTTTCAGGCCGTCGATGCTCCTATAGAGATTCGTTTCATCGGCGACGACATCGGCGCCCTGAAGCTGGCAGCCGAGAAAACGTGCGATTATCTGCAATCGCTGGACGAGTGCCTGTGGGTGAGGACGAGCTTCGACGCGCCTTCCATGTCGGTAGGCGTGACTCTTAATCCCTCCGAAGCGGGACGACTGGGAATCACCCGCACGCTGGCTTCGCTGGGGATAGCCGCCGGCTTCGCGGGAATGAAAATCGCCGACTTATGGGACGGCAACCGTGCCGTTCCCGTGAGGCTGCAGCCCGAAAACGGGGCGAACGGCAAGCTGTCGGCTCTCGCGAACGTGCCGGTTTCGGGCATGCTCGGCGCAACCGTTCCTCTGCGGCAAACCGGCGAAATTGCGCCCGAATGGAACGAAACCACGATAACGCATCGCAACGGCGTGCGAACGATGAGTGTGCTGGCCGACATACGGCGCGGCGAATATGCCAATCGGGTTTTCGACAAGGTCGCGGAGTTCGCGGATACCCGAATAGCGCCGCAGCTCCCCGACGGCGTGACGTATGAATACGGCGGACTGGCGGAGTTCGAGGACGAGGTGATGTCGCCCATGTATCTGGCTTTGGTCATTTCGTTCGTCATCGTGTTCTTCATCCTCGCGTTTCACTTCCGCCGTCTCAAACCGGCTGTGATAGTGATGCTTTCGTCGGGGCTGAGCATTTTCGGGGCGGCGTTCGGCGTTTGGGCGCTGGGGGTGGATTTCAGCGCGTTCGCCCTTCTGGGCATAATAGGACTCGTGGGGATCATCGTTCGCAACGGCATAATCATGTACGACTACACCGAACATCTGCTCGAACACGGAAACATCACTGTCCGTCAAGCCGCTCTTGATGCCGGCAAGCGACGCATGCGCCCCATCTTCCTGACTTCCGCCGCCGCTTCGACGGGAGTGCTGCCGATGATCATCAGCGGAAGCCCGATGTGGGCAGGGATGGCGGCGATAATATTCTTCGGCACGCTTATTTCTATGACGCTGGTCGTTACGGTGCTGCCTGCGGTCTATTGGATGGCGTTCGGAAGCGGGGACAAAGCGGAATAGACGCTAAATTATTTGATAAGAAGATGAAAAGAACATTGATAATATTATTGTTGTTGTCGGGCGCAACGGTTGCGCCCGCTCTCGCGCAGGAGATGCTTACGCTGGAGCGATGCAGGGAACTCGCGCTGCAAAACAATCTCGCGGCACACAACGCGAACATCGCGGTCGAGGCTGCGCGACAGGTGGAGCAGGAGGCTTTCACCAAGCGCTTTCCGTCGATAAGCGTGAACGGCACGGGTTTTCAGGCGAGCGCTCCGATGATGTCGATGAACATGGATTTATCGACAACGATTGCCGCCGTTTCGCCCGTGCTGACATGGCTTGCTCCGCCCGGAACGACTTTCGATCCGTCGCTCCTGAACCGGTTTGAAAATCTGAGACTGGAAGCGCTGAGAAACGGGGTTGTAGCCGGAATAACGGCGGTGCAGCCTCTCTATGCCGGCGGACAAATCGCAACGGGCAACCGGCTGGCAAAGGCTGGCGTGGAAGTCAGCCGTCTGCAAAAACAGATGAGCGACAGAGAAGTGAAGCTCTCCGCCGAACGTTATTTCTGGATGCTGACGGCATTGAAGGAGAAGTTGAAAACGATTGATACCGCGGCAATTTTACTCGACCGTATTTCGTCGGACGTGAAAATAGCCGTCGAAACGGGACTAACCGTCCGCAGCGATATGCTGCGCGTGGAACTCGAACGAAACCGGCTGGAAAGCAATCGCTTTAAAGTGGAAAACGGTTTGGCTGTCCTGAAAAAGGCTCTCGCGCTGCATATAGGCTTGGCAAGCGACAGCTTCGACGTTCAGCCGCCCGACTGGAGCGAAATCCATTTGCCGCCCGACGACGACGATTCGGTACGACTGCTGAACCGTCCCGAATACCGACTGTTGGCGAAATCGGTAGAGGTTGCCGACATGCTGGTCAAAATGGAAGCGGGCAAACATCTCCCTACCGTCGCCATAGGCGCGGCCTATCAGTACGTAAACTTCGACATGCGCCAAAAAAACAGCATAAGAAACGACTTCGGAATAGTGTTCGCCACCATATCTATCCCGCTGAGCGACCATTGGGGCGGATCGTATGCCGTCAGAAAGAAGAAACTCGAAAGACGCGCAGCCGAAAACACGCGAAAGGAGAAGTCGGATTTGCTGCTGCTGCAAATGCAGCGAACACGCAACGAGTTGAAAGAAGCATACAAACAAGTGACGCTTGCGCGAAAATCCATTTCCGTAGCCGAAGAAAATCTGCGCGAAAACGAGGACAATTTCCGCGCGGGAATAACAACTCTGTCAACTCTGCTCGAAGCCCAAAACCTTTTGCAGCAGGCACGCGACCAACATACGGAAGCGGCAATAGAGTACTTTCTTAAAATTATGGATTATGAATTATGAATATATCGATCGCTAGTCCCAAATTTACGGCATTAATATTTATTTGCTGCCGTATATTTGACTATCTTTGCACCTGTAAATTCGGTTCAGACATGACGGAAAAAACAGACAGATACAGTTTTCAGGAGCGTTTCGGGAAAAGCGACATAATCACGCTGAAAGATATAGATTCCTTTTACAGGGAAACCGATCCCTCCATTCCGGGCGCTACCGTGAATTGGCGGGTTCATGCCCTTGTTCAGTCCGGCATATTGCGCCGGATAGGAAAAGGATTGTATCAATTGGGCGAAGAACAGCCTTTTGCTCCCAAGGCGGATGTAGGGATGAAAAAAATCGGACAGTTTGTCGGCAAACGGTTTCCGTTTATCAGCTATTGTCTTTGGGATTTGTCGTGCGTCAATTATTTCAGCCGGCATTTGATTGACTTCAATGTACGGTTTATTGATGTGGAGCGCGATGTTGTCGACTCGGTCTATTATGCGCTGAAAGAAAAGTTTGCGAAAGTAATGTCCATTCGCAACCTTTACGGGCATCTTTCGGATTTCGACAACACGGTTTTTGTTCGTCCGCTGGTAACGGAATCTCCCGTTCGGAAAGCGGACGGTTTATTTATGGCCACGCTCGAAAAAATGCTCGTGGATATGGCGACCGACAAGGAGCTTGTTTCTTTTCAGGAGAACGAAATATATACGATTTTCGGCACGGCGTTTGAAAAATACACCGTCAATCGGAATACTTTGATTCGTTATGCTTCAAGAAAGAATAAAAAAGATGAAATAGAAAGGATTATTAATTACATAGATCGGCAATAATCTGTCCTTGCTGCCGTAAATTTTAAAATATGATAACAACAAACAGCACATCGAAAGAATGGATTGAACGGACAGCAAAGTCTGTCGGGACGGATAAAATTCTGGTGGAAAAGGTGGTCAGGGCGCTTATTCTTTTGGAGGGTCTGGCAGAATCGGAATTGGAATATACCTTTAAAGGCGGAACGGCATTGATGCTGCTTTTATCGTCCGGCAAGCGTTTATCTATTGATATAGATATTATTGTGCCGGATAAAACATTGGACTTAACGCCCGTTATCGGGCAAATATGTGCGAACGGAGGATTTGTCAGGTATGAAAAACAAAAGCGAAAAGAAGGATCAAGGATTGATAAGGAACACTACAAATTCTTTTTTCAATCGGCGGTGGTGGCGTGAATCCGTTGATCCTATACTAAAGGATTGTGCGGTTCTTCACCGCGTCGCGGTGTTTTATTACCGCAAGGGGCGCAGAGGCTTCGCAGAGGGCGCAAAGGCTTCGCGTCCTTTGCGAAGCCTTTGCACAAGGTCGCCGAAGGCTGCTGGTCAAGCCCTCAAGACCCGTAACCGCGCGCCTTTCGCAAAGGACGCGAAGCCCTTGCGCCCTTTGCGAAGCCCTTGCGCCCCTTGCGTTACAAAAACACCGCGACGCGGTGAAAAAACACGCAAACTTTTTCCGCACAATTCCCAGTAGAACCGCAAGAATAATACTTTTCAACGGATTCACGCCATTATCCCATCAACGATACCCAGCCGCAACGGAAAGAATGATGCCGCCGCGGTGTCGATTCGAGATAGTATCAAGTCCGTACCATGTCCGTACCATGTCCGTATCATGTCCGTATCATGTCCGTACCATGTCCGTACCATGTCCAATAATTCTGCTGGCGGCAATCTTCGTGTTTGTCTGAATCGTACTGCCGGCATAATCAATATATAACAATTTATTTGGTTACGTTTGAAGTCTTTTGGCGCTTCATCGGCGGTGAAAAGGGTGTTTTGAAAAAAATGACCTTTCACACGATGTGAAAAGGGTGTTTTTTCAAGACACCCTTTTCGCGCTCCGCGAAACGAGCCTTTTGAAAAAATACCCTCTTCGCGCTCCGCGGAACGAGCTTTTTGAAAATAATACCCATGACGCGCCCCGCGAAAAGAGCTTTTTGAAAAAAATACCCTTTTCGCGCTCCGCGGAACGAGCTTTGTGAAAAAAATACCCTCTTCGCGCTCCGCGAAACGAGATTTTTGAAAAAAATAACCTAATCGCGCTCCTCGGAACGACCTTATAGAAAAAAATACCCTCTACTATCAAAGACAAAAGATTTTATTGAAAAAAAAAAACTCATCGCGCACCGCGAAAATAGGTTTTTGAAAAAATTACCCTTTTAGCGCCCCGCGGAACGATCTATTTTAAAAAAATACCCTCTTCGCGCTCCGCGAAACGAGTTTTTTGAAAAAAACACCCTCTTCGCGCCCCGCGAAACGAGCTTTTTGAAAAAAATACCCTCTTCGCGCTCCGCGAAACGAGTTTTTTGAAAGTTCGGAACTCCGGAAGCGGGAGATACTTTACGTCTAATATATACTGCTTTATAAAAAGCATATCGCAAAGTGATACTGTCGCAAAAATAATCCGCCGGATGCGCTTCCTGAAAGCCCCGCTATGTAAGTGTTACGAGATAAATTGACGGTTTTTTCACCGCATAGCGGTGTTTTTTTACCGCAAAGGGCGCAAGGGCTTCGCAGAGGGCGCAAAGGCTTCGCGTCCTTTGCGGTGAGAAACCGCAACACGACGGTAAAAAGTCAAGTTATTTC
>JAITHX010000094.1 GCA_031279735.1 Prevotellaceae bacterium | reverse complement strand
CGACCGAAATCGACCGAACCGAAGCCGCCGCGGGGACGCGCCAGGCCGCGTCTCCATGCCGCGTTGTCTATTGGCAACTCACGATTTTAACCCGACGTAAGTATAATCTGACCCTTTGTCCGACAGGCACTAACCACTAATCACTAACCACTAATCACTAACCGCGTATCTTTGCGCTGTATTTTTAATGGATTACAAAACTTTTTGAACGAACATGAACACGAACATGAAGATTAAGATTAAGATTAAGAAAAACAGCATCGCGGGATTCGCTGCCGCGCTTCTCCTGTCGTCGCTTGCAGCGTGCGGACTGTCGTCGCGGAACGCTCCCGCCGGCGAAGAAACCCTCGCCTCGCTCGCCGAGCAGTTTCAGTCGCCCCCAGTGCAATATCACCCTCACGTCTGGTGGCATTGGATGGGGAGCAACTTCTCGAAGGAGGGTATCACCCGCGACCTCGAAGCCATGAAGGAGGCGGGTATCGGCGGCGCGACTATCTTCAATCTGACTTCGGCGGTGCAGAACACGCAGGCGCCTATCGAAAACAATCCGTGGCCGGAACAGACTTTCCGAAGCGAAGCCTACTGGGACGCCCTTCGTCACACGATGGCGGAAGCGCGCCGCCTCGGCTTGACTATCGGACTGCACGGCACTCCGGGTTACGCCACCACCGGCGGACCCTGGATTTCGGAAGAACGATGTATGCAAACCTTAGTCTTTTCGACCGTTTCCCTTGCCGGAAACCGTCCGGCGGAAGTAGTTCTCGCCAAACCCGAACTCCCCGCCTACAGGGGATTCACCAACGAAAAGTCCGGCACGAACTACGGACGGGTGCCCACCAGCCGTCGGGCAACTTACTACAAAGATGTCGCGGTGCTGGCGATTCCGGAAAAGCTCGACCCGAAGCCCGACGAGGCGCTGGACATTTCCGGCTGCATGGACGCCGACGGACGACTGAAATGGACGCCGCCCGCCGGACGGTGGCGCGTCTGCCGCATCGGTCACGCACCCACGATGGCTAACCCGCATCCTCTCCCCGACGACATCATCGGCAAGGCGCTCGAAGTTGACAAAATGAGTCGCGAGGACAACGTTTATCACTGGCGCCAGCTGCTCGACCCCCTGAAAGAGCATATAGGCGAGTATTTCGGCTCGACCTTCGCCTACATCTGGGTGGATAGCTACGAATCCGGCGATCAGGACTGGACGCCAAGCTTCCGCGACGAGTTCCGCCGCATGAAGGGTTACGATCCGCTGCCGCAGATGATGCTGCAACGCCTGTCGGAGAAACTGAAAACCGGCGAATCCGGAGCCGCAGCCGGCGAATCCGCCAAGCGGTTCAGGGAGGATTTCCGCGAAGTCAGAAGCCGCCTCTACATCGACAACGGCTGGAAAGTTGCCCGCGACATGCTCCACGACTACGGCTTGAAGTTCTACTGGGAACCCTACGAAGGACCCTACAACCGCATCGAAAGCATCGCCATCCCCGACTTGCCCATCGACGAGTTCTGGACGCATACGGAGGTGTTCCACAAAGACCTCATTCCCCGCGTGGCAGGCAAGGCGGGACGGCGAATCGTCGGCGTCGAAGCCTTCGTCGGGCGTCCGGTAAGCAGCCGCTACACCGAAGACCCCGCGTTCCTGAAACATTCCGCCGACGCGGGCTTCCTTGCCGGAATGAATCTCTTTTTCCTGAACCACTGGACGCACCAGCCCTTCGACGACCGCTATCAGCCCGGCATGGGATTCGGCTGGTGGGGCACGCACTTCGGACGCCACCAGACTTGGTTCAAGCCCGGCAAGGCGTTCTTCACCTATCTTGCCCGCTGCCAGATGCTGCTCCAGCAGGGCGATTTCGTTTCGTCCGACCTCCGCGAAACGATGCATCGCACAACCCGCGACGCGGAAATATTCTTCGCGGTCAATCGTTCGTCCGCGCCCGTTGCCAAAACCTATTCCTTTCCCGTCGGCGACCGCGCGCCCGAACTGTGGGACGCATACAGCGGCACGATACGCAAAACGAACCGGCGCGCCGACGGCGATTCCATTCGCGTGGACTTGAGGCTCGAAGCCGACGAATCGCTATTCGTCGTTTTCCCGAAGAACAGCCGATGCGCCTACGAAAAACTCCGACTGCCGGCAATGGAAACAGGCGGCGAAAAAGTCCTGTCCGTCATAAGCGGCACATGGAAAGTCCGTTTCCAGCCCAAGCTCGACGCGGAGTTCACGCGCGAATTTCCCGCCCTCGTCGATTTCAGCAAACACGAGGACACCGCCGTGAAATACTTCGCCGGCACCGCAAGCTACGAAAAAACCATCGACATAGCCGCCGACCTTCTCGACAAAAACAAGCGAATCACGCTCGACCTCGGCGAACTCCACGACATAGCCGAACTGGAAGTCAACGGAAAGTCGGCAGGCGTGCTTTGGTGTCCGCCCTACAAAGCGGACATCAGCCAGTACCTAAAGAAAGGAGAGAACAAAATCACGGTGCACGTCACGGTTAATTGGGCAAACCGACTGATAGGAGACGAACAGCACCCCGCAGACTTCGAGTGGGGACGCGACCGCGACGAAGAAGGACGAGCAATGAAAGCCTTTCCCGACTGGTTCATCCGGAACGAACCGCGCCCCTCGCAAGGACGAAAAGCATTCGCAATATGGTATTACTTCCGAAAGGATTCGCCGCTGTATCCGGCAGGACTTATAGGTCCATTAATTATTAATTATTAATTATTAATTATTAATTACGAATTACGAATTACGAATTACGAATTACGGCCGACTGCGGACGTACAGCCGAAGCCGGTCGTAATTCGTAATTCGTAATTGAACCGAAGCCGGCCGTAATTCGTAATTCGTAATTCGTAATTGAACCGAAGCCGACCGTAATTCGTAATTCGTAATTCGTAATTGAACCGAAGCCGACCGTAATTCGTAATTCGTAATTCGTAATTGAACCGAAGCCGACCGCAATTCGTAATTCGTAATTCGTAATTGATTGAAGTCGCGGCTGCAATGCGAGCTTTGCGAAAAAAATTAACGGAGAGGAAAGAAATTTCTATTTGCGTAATGAAAATATTCTTACCTTTACAGCCGTCAAATTAAATCGCGTCGTTGGGCAAATGCTTGTTAAAATTCTGAAAGTAAATGGTTAGGCAGCGCGGATAGTTTGAAATAATTAACAATAGTATGTGTGTTTACAAAGTTGAATCATAATAGTTAGCTTAAAAGGTAAAAATTTAACTGTATGGCAATAGATATACGAAAAGGACAGCGTGTGGGACTCGGGCTGTCGAAAGTTGGGATAGGTTTGGGCTGGGACCCGAACGAAGGATCCGGTTTTGATTTCGATCTTGATGCGTCGGCTTTTATGCTGGGCGCAAACAAAAAACTGCCGAAAGACGAATACTTTATTTTCTACAATAATCTTTGCGGACGGGGACACTCGGGGGACGAGTGTCAAAAGAATCGCTGCACCGACGGTCTGTTCGGACTGCGACACACCGGCGACGACCCCGACGGGAAAAGCAGCGACGGAAACGACGACGAAGCTCTTCTCGCCGACTTGTCGAAAGTGCCGGCAGAAGTCACTGAAATAATCTTTTGCGTCACCATTCACGACTACGAAATACGCAAACAGAACTTCGGACAGGTGCGCAATTCCTACATCCGCGTTTACAATATCCAAACCGGCGAAGAAATAATGAAATACGAACTCGACGAAGACTTTTCGGTCGAAACGGCAGTGGAGTTCGGACGCCTCTACAAGCGTAACGGCGAGTGGCGATTCGAAGCAATGGGCGTCGGATACAAGGGCGGATTGCAGTATTTCGTCGATAAATATGCATAATCTTAGATAATACTAATATCATGGCTATAAACTTAAACAAAATCACCCTCGAAAAACAGGGGGACAGTCACAAAATCGACTTGACCAAACGGGGCGATTCGCCCGCGAAGGAAATTCTCATCAACCTCAACTGGACGCAGAAAAAAGGATTCTGGTCGTCGCTCGTAGGCGGCGGCTCCGTTGACCTTGACCTCGGATGCTTCTACGAATTGCGCGACGGACAAAAATCCGTCATCGACGGCTTGCAGTTCGCCAAAGGATTGGGCGGACCCAGAAATACTCTCTCCCGACAAGGCTACTACGACGGCAAACCGTGGATCTGGCACAGCGGCGACGACCGCGCGGGAGGCGACGGCGAAACCATTCTGGTTAATCCGCGAGGAACCGGCGATTTGAAGCGCATCGTGGTATATTGCTTTATCTATGAAGGCGCAGCTCGGTGGGCGGAAACCAACGCGGTGGCTACAATCAAGGTGTCGGGCAATCCCGACGTTGCAGTCGAAATGGGAAAACAGCACAGCGCAAACACTTTCTGCGCCCTCGCCGAAATACTTTTCGACAGAAACGACAGCATGACCGTCAAAAAACTGCTTACGTTCCACAACGGACACGGCGACTGCGACGTTGCCTACAATTGGGGCATGAAATGGAGAGCCGGAGGCAAATAACACTATAAAACACTATAAAACACTATAAAACGATAATATAATGGCTATTATTCTAGAAAAAGGGCAAAGAGCCGGTATCGCTCTGCCCAAATTTACTATCGGACTTGGCTGGGACGCCAACTCCTCCAGCACGGGACAGGCTTTCGATCTCGATGCTTCGCTATTCGTTCTCGGCGACAGCGGAAAACTGATTGCCGACGAATATTTTGTGTTCTACAACAATCTGAAATCTCCGGACGGCGCCGTAGAGCATACCGGCGACAATCTGACCGGCGAGGGCGACGGCGACGATGAAAGCATCCGCGTGAATTTGTCTAAAATCAATCCCGCAGCTACGCAAATATGCATCGTGGTGACTATCCACAATGCTGCCGAACGACATCAGAATTTCGGACAAGTACGCAATTCCTACGTCAGAATCTTCAACCCCGACAGCAACGAAGAACTGCTTAAGTACGAACTCGAAGAGGACTTCTCGGTGGAAACTGCGGTAGAGTTCGGCAGAATCTATAAACGCGGAAACGAATGGAAATTCGAAGCCGTAGGCGCAGGTCAAAAAGGCGGTCTGGCGGAATATGTGAATAAATACAGCTGAGAAACATTATACTATTAATATATTTATGGCAATAAATCTAGAAAAGAAACTCGAAAAGGGCGAACGTTTCAACCTCGAGAAAAGCACTGGCGGCAAGCTGACCCAATTCTGCGTCGGCGTTAACTGGGGCGCAATCGAAGCGCGCGGCGGATTTCTGGGTCTAAGCTCGAAAACCGTAGATGTGGACTTGGACTTGAGCTGCGTCCTCATCGATTCCTCCGGACAGGTCTGCGACCATCTCTATTCTCCTCTCTACAACGAGAATTTCCTGCGACAGTTCGGACTGCCCAAAGGCAAACTCACAACCTCCGACGGCGCTCTGCGTCACTCGGGCGACGACCTGGCAGGCGACAAGGGCGGCGACGACGGACTCGACAACGAAATAATTTCGGTTGACCTGAATAAACTCGACAATAAGGTGCAGCAGATTTTTTTCTTCCTGAACAACGTGGGAAAAGAGGACTTCTCGCAGATACCCTACGCCAAAATCAGAATCTATGAAGGCACCCCAACCAAAGTCAACTCGGTTGTTGCCTCCTACAACGTTTCCGCCGAATCTCGCTATGCGCAAAAACGCGCCCTTATCATGGGCAAACTCTACAAGAAAAACAACGAATGGAAGTTCAACGCCATCGGCGACGCTTCCGACGATGTTTCTCTGGGGCAGACCATCAAGAGAATCGTTCAATCTTACACAAAATAGTCACTTTTAAATACAAGAAACATCATGAGAAGATTACCTGTATATCTAGTGCTGGACGTTTCCGGCTCGATGCAAGGAGAAGCCATAGAAGCAGTAAAAAACGGCGTGCAGGTGCTGGCATCCACCCTGCGCAGCGACCCTTACGCCCTGGAAACAGCACACCTCAGCGTCATCACATTCGAGAGTTCAGCCAAGCAGATCGTGCCGCTCACCGAACTGTCGCAGTTTCAAATGCCCGAAATCAACGCCAGCGGCGGCACAGCTCTCGGCGCCGCACTGTCGCTGCTTTCCGACAAAATCGACAAGGAGGTAACGAAAACCACTCCCCAGTCTAAAGGCGACTGGAAACCGCTGGTTTTCCTGATGACCGACGGCGCCCCGACCGACGAATGGCAGAATGGTCTCGCGAAGTTCAAGCAACGCAAAACGGGCGTGGTGGTTGCCTGTGCCGCCGGAAACGCTCCCAACACCGATGTGCTGAAACAGATAACTGAAATAGTCGTTCAACTCGAAGTCGCCAACCTCCATGCTTTCTTCAAGTGGATATCCACGACTGTGAGCGCCAGCAGCCGCTCAATCGACACAACGGGAACGGAGATAGGCGGACTGAGCGAACTGCCCCCTCCGCCGCCCGAAGTAAATATTGTGGTATAAAAGAGCATGGAACGCGAAAATTCATTTTCATTCCTGCGGAAACATACACCGGATTCTATCGGCGCAATGCGCATCTCGCCGCAGTGCGCCGGTGTTTCCGAAACTTCGGCCGGAGGACCGACGCAATGAGAAGACTGCCTGTATATATTCTCATACAGACTTCCGGAGCGATGCGCGGCGAACCGATAGAGGCAATACGAGTAGGGCTGGAGAGTTTGGTGGCTTCGCTGATGCAAGACCCCTTCGCCCTCGAATCGGTGCACCTGAGCGTGATAACCTTCAACCGTTATCCCGAACAGATTTTGCCCCTAACCGAACTTGAAACCCTGCGGATTCCGACCATCGAGCAGCCGCATGCGGCAGGCACGCATCTGGGCGAAGCCATAGAGTTTGTGTGCAAAAAAATTGACGCGGAAGTGATCTTAAGCACGCCGGAACGCAAGGGCGACTGGATGCCGCTCCTCTTCGTGATGTGCGACGGCAGAGCTTCCGACGCCCGGCTGTTTCAGCAGTCCGTCATCCTCGCGGGACAAAAACACTTTGGCAGCATCGTCGTCTGTCTCGTCGGAGCGAATCCCCGCACGGAAAACGTAAGATTGCTTACCGATAAAATCGTAAACCTCGACACAACCGACGGAGCTACGTTCCGACAGTTCTTCAAATGGGTGTCGGCTTCGGTCAGCGCGGGCAACCGCAGCATAGGCGCAACGGACGAAATAGTGCTGCCGCCGCCGCCCGTCGAAGTGCACAAGATCATTTAACCCGCAAAAAAACATTTCAAAATCATGAAAAAATTAGATATAGTGCTTATTGCCGTTTTGATTCTGATTGCGTTCGCAGCCATAAGATCGCTCTTTAGCTTCCGGATGGTGTTGCAGATAGCCGCCGGAACAATGGTAATCTGTCTGTTTCTCTACAAACAGATCAAACCCCACAAACACGCGCTTTTCACAGGCAACCGAAAATGGTTCTCCTACATCGAGCGCTTTTACGACTGGGTGTTCGGAATCGTTTCCGTTAGCCCGATGCGGCTGGGTCCGAATCTGTCAATCGACCTTTCGGCGATAATCGTACTGATTATACTTGTTATACTATTACTGTTTTAAATACTGTTTTAAACTCAAAATATCATGTTCAGCAAGAAACTAAGAATAATCCTGTTTACCGTGCTGCTGCTCGGTCTAGGAGTGTATCTGTTCCGCATGTTTCTCGCCGTCGAGCGCATCGAGGCGGGCTTCGTGGGCATCCGCGTCAATCTGGTCGGAAGCAACAAGGGCGTGGACGACATTACCGAAGTCACCGGATGGGTGGTTTATATGCCTCTCTTTACGGCAATTCACGAATTTCCCTCCTACACTCAGGTCAAGGACTACGAGCCCTTCGTGGTCAATGCCAAAGACGGCTCGGAATTTTCCGTCGATCCGATTTTCAGCTACTACGTGGATTCCAAAGCCGTGCCCAGAATCTTCAGGCAGTACCGCAGAACCCTGCCCGAACTCGAAAACGGCTATCTGAAAAACGTTGTGTACGACTGTTACAGAATCGTGGCTAACCGATACCCCTCCGATTCGCTGATGAGCAACCGTCAGGCTTTCGAGGACGAAGTGCAGAGCCGCCTCGTCGAAATTCTCGGCGCCGAAGGATTCATCTACCAGCAGCTAACGTCCAATCTTCGTCCCCCGCAATCCCTGAAGGACGCCATCGACGCCAAAAACAAAACCACTCAGGAAGCCATTCAAGCCGAAAACCGCCTGCGACAGGCGGAAGCCGACGCAAAAGCAAAAATAATCACCGCCGAAGCCGAAAAAAAGGTCAACGACCTCAAGGCTTCAGCTCTCACTCCGCTTATCATCCAGCAAATGTTTATCGAGAAATGGGACGGCAAACTCCCCGTTTACGGCGAAACGCCGCATTTGTTCAAGGATGCGACAAAATAACGTGACATCAACTGATCCGGCTTATATATGAGAAGACTTTCCATTTATTTCCTTATCGACGTTTCCGAATCCATGATCGGCGATCCCATCGAAAATGTGCGAAACGGCATGGCGTCCATCATCAAGGAACTGCGCGCCGACCCCTACGCTCTGGAAACGGTATGGGTTTCCGCGATAGTGTTCGCAGGCCAGCCGCTCACCGTCGCTCCGCTGCAGGAACTCATCTCTTTCTATCCCCCGACTATTCCCGTCGGAAGCGGAACCTCGCTCAGCAGCGGACTGGGACACCTGATGTTTGAACTGAGAAAAAACTTCATTAAAACAACCCGCGAACAGAAAGGCGACTGGAAACCCATTGTCTTCCTGTTTACCGACGGCGTCCCCACCGACAGCCCCGCCGACGTCAGAGCCGTAACCGCCGAATGGAAACGCAACTGGCAGAAAACCGCCAATCTGGTTGCTGTATCCATGGGCGCCACCGACAATAGAATCCTCGGCGAACTCACCGAAAATGTCCTGTACTTCAACAACACAGGACAGGATTCCTATAAGCGTTTCTTCAAATGGGTGACCGATTCCATCAAAACCAGCAGCCTGAGCGTCGAAAACAACTCCACCGGCTTCGAACTGGCGAAACTCAACGATACGCTCACGAAAATCGACCTCTCCAAACAGGACTCCAAACCCGTTGTGGACGACAATTTTGTGACAATCATCGCCAAATGTCAGAACACAAAGCAGCCCTATCTCATCAAATATCGCAAATTCGTTTTCGAGGACGAACATGGCGACATAAAAATGAAATACCGTCTGGTCGGCGCCTTCAAGGTTGACCAGACCTATTTCGACCTCTCGGACGAAACAGCCTGCGAAATGAAAGTAAACACCGAAATCCTCGACGGCTTCCCTGCCTGTCCCTGCTGCGGCAATCAGTACGGCTTCGCCTACGACGGCACCTGCGGCAAGGTTCATTGCATAGGTTCCGAAAAAATTAGCGTCTGCCCATGGTGCGGCAACAAAGCACAATACAGCGCCGGCGGCGGCGACTTCGACATAAGCAGAACAAGAGGGTGATACACAATTGTGAATTATGAATTATGAATTATGAATTGCCTTCGGGCAGTATCCGTCCGAAGGGACAGTTCATAATTTGGTAATGTCTCAAATCGTATGATTCGCGAGGATAAGCAACCGATACTAATTGGAGGCTGCCGGTCACCGCAACCTCCAATTAGTATCGGTTGCTTATCCTCGCGAATCATACGATTTGAGACACTACCCTTCAGGGATAGGATCAACGGATTCACGCCATCACCCCCTGAAGGTACCGGTTTTGTAATAAGAAATCAGGTTCTGCTACTGTGCGGTTCTTCACCGCGTCGCGGTGTTTTTTACCGCAAGGGGCGCAGAGGCTTCGCAGAGGGCGCAAAGGCTTCGCGTCCTTTGCGAAGCCTTTGCGCAAGG
>JAITHX010000039.1 GCA_031279735.1 Prevotellaceae bacterium | reverse complement strand
GGCTGTCCAAAATCCCGTATCAATCATAAAAATCTTCGTCACGGATTATGAAGCCCTTATTTCCGCAGACTCCCTTAGTAGCATGCCGCCTCTCGTCTCCCATGCCCTTATTCCCTTATTAAGATTTTATAAATAAGGGAATAAGGGCATGGAAGACGAAAGGCGGCATGCTACTAAGGGAGCCTGCGGAAAATAAGGGTTTATTACGAATTACGAATTACGAATTACGCCCGTCAGGCGAAGCACCCCATACCCCATACCCCATAATATATTGGCGAAGCCTTCGTGTTTCTTCGCGTCTTCTTCGTGTTTCTTCGTGTAATAATATTTTTGCTGCATATTTATTACACGAAGAAACACGAAGAAGGCACGAAGAAACACGAAGGCTTCGCCGGTATATTACGGGGTATGGGGTGCTTCGCCTGATGGCAGGGATTCTATTTCCGTCTTCACTGCCGAATGGCACTAACCACTAACCACTAACCACTAACCACTAAATTATTACTTTTGCATCGTTTTTTAATGTGTTTTTCAGATGTCCAATATGACTGATATTACAGTAAAAGAAGTGATTGTTTGGGCGAAGGACTTTTTGCTCAAGGCGGACGCCGAACTCGCTCCCGACGAAAAAAGAGAGCGGAAGAAGTTTGCTTCGCTGGTTCAGACGCCCGAATACAAAATCTTTCTGTCGAAAATGCTCGACGAATCGTCTCAAATCAAGGATAACCGGATTCTCAACGCAAGGGTGAGAGGAATTATCCGGCAGTATGGCATTCCTGATTTCTTCGGTTTCGCCGACCGTCTTTTAATCAGGGCTTATCTTTGCGGCGGCTTTCTGTTTCCTTCTGTCGCCATGCCCGTTTTCAAGATGAAGCTGCGAAGGGAAACCGACAAGATTATAATTGCCGAGGAGCGTCCCGATTTGACCGAACATCTCGCGGAACGAACCAGAGACCGAATCGGACAAAACGTCAACCTGCTCGGCGAGGTCGTTCTTGGCGACGGGGAGGCAAGGCAGCGCTATCTGCATTATCTCGAAGCTCTGGAGGCGCCCGACATTAATTATATTTCTATCAAGCTGTCGGGGATTTATGCGCGTATCAATCCTCTGAGCTACGAACGGAACAAGTCGGAATTGTGCGAACTGCTTGCGGAGGTGTATCGCAAAGCTATGGCGCATCCCTACACCGACGTTTACGGAGCGAAACACTCTAAGTTCGTGAACCTCGACATGGAGGAGTACAAGGATGCGGAGCTGACGCTCGACGTGTTCGAGGCAACCCTGAATCGTCCGGAGTTCCTGCATTATACGGCGGGCATCGTCGTTCAGGCATATCTGCCCGACGCTTCCGGGTTTCAGCGGCGGCTGCTGGAGTTTGCGCGGCGGCGGACGGCGGCGGGCGGGGCGCATGTGAAGATGCGACTGGTGAAGGGTGCGAACCTGCAGATGGAAACTGTGGTTTCTTCGCTGCGCGGATGGGAATCGCCCGTCTATCGCTCGAAAACCGAGACCGACGCCAATTTCCTCCATCTGCTCGACACGGCTCTGCTGCCCGAAAACGCAAAGGCTTGCCGGGTGGGGGTGGCTTCGCACAACTATTTCAGCATAGCCTACGCTCATCTGCTTGCCGAAAGAAACGGAACGTCGGACTATTTGACCTTCGAGATGCTCGAAGGGATGGCGAACAATCTGCCCCGCGTGATGCGAAAGCTGAAAAAACAGATTGTGCTTTATACTCCGGTGGTCAGGCGCGAACACTTCCTGAACGCCGTTTCCTACCTTGTTCGCCGTCTCGACGAGAATACGGGCAAGGAGAATTTTCTGAGTTATTCGTTCAATCTCAAGATTGATTCCCCGCAGTGGGCATTCCTCGAACAGCAGTTTGTCGATGCTTTCAGGCTCAAGGACACTGTGCGCACCGCTCCTTTCCGCACTCAAGACCGCAACATGCCTCCGGCGCCGCAAATCGACGTGGAAACCTTTGCCAACGAACCCGACACCGATCTCGATCTGCCGCAAAACCGCAAGTGGGCTTTGCGGATGCTCGACAAATGGATGAACGAGGTGGACGGCAGCAATTTCAAGGTGCGCGTGCAGGTAGGCGACAGGGAGTTTGCTTCGGCAAACATAAAACAGTATCGCGACCGCAGTCGCAACGACGAGAAAGTGATATGCGAGGCTTGTCTCGCTTCGCCCGAACAGACGGACGAGATAATCGCCGTTGCCGACCGCGACGCTTCGGGCTGGAGGCGAACTTCGCTCGACGAGCGCAACCGAATCCTGCATCGAACCGCCGACAGACTGAACGCCAAGCGGGGCGACCTTATCGGCTGCATGGCGGCGGTCACGGGCAAAATCTTTGCCGAGGGCGACACGGAAGTCTCGGAAGCCATAGACTTCTGCCGCTACTATCCCGTTTCAATGAGGCGGTTCGAGGAGCTGCCCCTCGCTGCCTGCGCGCCCAAGGGAGTGGTGATGGTCATCTCGCCGTGGAATTTCCCTCTTGCTATTCCCGTCGGGGGAGTGGCGGCGGCGCTGACGGGTGGCAATACGGTGATCCTTAAGCCTGCTACGGCGGCTTTGCCGGTGGCGGCGCTCTTCGCCTCGTGTTTCTGGGAGGCGGGAGTTCCGAAGGATGCCTTGCAGGTGGTTTGTCCTGCCGAGAGAGATTCGCTGACGAATCTGGTTTCGCATCCTTCCATTAAACATGTGATACTTACGGGCGGCACCGACACCGCCTTCCGTCTGCTCAAAAATCGTCCGCGCACTCCTCTGTCGGCCGAAACGGGAGGCAAGAACGCCATTATAGTCACCGCGAGCGCCGACCGCGATCATGCAGTGCTTAACGTTGTTTCGTCGGCTTTCGGCAACGCGGGGCAAAAGTGTTCCGCCTGTTCGCTGCTGCTCGTGGACAGAAAGACCTACAACGACGAATCGTTCCGGTCGAAACTGCGCGACGCGGTAACGAGCCTTCGCGCCGGCAGCGTATGGGACACGATGAATTTCGTGGGTCCGATGATCGACAACAACAACGAGAAACTGATGCGCGCCATCGAACGTCTTGATGAGGGGGAATCGTGGCTGGTTGCGCCGGAGTTTGCGGACGAGAAGAAATATATCCTCAAGCCGACGGTGAAATGGGGAGTGCGCCCTTCGTCCTACACGTTCAAAACCGAACTGTTCGCCCCTCTTCTCTCGGTGGTCTGCATCGACAGTCTCGAACAGGGCGCGGAATATGTCAATTCGCTGGACTTCGGTCTGACTTCGG
Source organism: Prevotellaceae bacterium (assembly GCA_031279735.1). Taxonomy (GTDB): domain Bacteria; phylum Bacteroidota; class Bacteroidia; order Bacteroidales; family UBA932; genus JAIRLF01. The sequence continues at coordinate 1,362 of JAITHX010000039.1, read as the reverse complement.
GACTGCAAAGCCTCGACGAGGCGGAACACGAACGGTGGAAAAACAGCGTCGAGGCTGGAAATCTCTATATCAATCGCGGAATCACCGGAGCCATCGTGCGGCGACAGCCCTTCGGGGGCATGAAGCGCTCGGCTTTCGGCGGAGGACTCAAGGCGGGAGGACCGAACTATGTGTCGAGTTTCGTGGAGTTTGCCGAGAAGCCGGTTCCGGCGCCCGCCGAGGTTCCGCTGGCGAACGATCCGCTGAACGATCTGCTTGAGCTGGTAGAGGACGAAAACGACCGCAACCGCGTGAATTACGCCTATTTCGACTTCCGTCGGGTTATGAGCGCGGAGTTTTCGGGCGAAAGGGATGTTTGCCGCATATACGGCGAGGAAAACGTGCTTCGCTATCTTCCGCTGAAACGCATGGCGCTGAGAGTGCAGGCTCACGACGGGATAGCCGGCGCGCTGCTGTGCATGATTGCCGCTCATACAGCCAAAACGCCTTTAACGGTAAGCTTTTCGGGCGACGACAGGAAGCGCGGAGCTATTCTTCGCGCCGCCGCTCTCCTGCGGGGCGGCATCACAACTGCCATTCAGAGCGAAACGGAGTTTATCGCGGAGTTTGCGGCGAACACGGGCGCCTGCGAGCGCCTGCGCAGTCTTTCGCCCGAAATGTCGGACGCCTTCTATCGTCAAGCCGCCGGCGCAGGCATCCACGTTGCCGACAGCAAGCCTCTGGTCGAGGGCAGAATCGAATTGCTGCACTATTTGAAGGAGCAAAGCGCAAGCCGCGAATACCACCGCTACGGCAGCGTGTTCGACGCTCGTTTTTTTAACATTGAGCAAGAGTAGGAAATTGAAAAAATTGACTACTTTTGCAGCGTGATTTTTTGGATTAACGTGAGAACGCGAAACGGGAAAGCAACAAAGGGAAAATGTTGAATAATTAAAATACAAAGAATATGACCGACAATAAATTGCAGTCAAAGATTCCAAGCGGTCCGCTTGCAGAAAAGTGGACTCGTCACAAAGCCGACATAAAAGTCGTCAGTCCCGCAAATAAACGCAAACTCGAAATCATCGTCGTGGGAACGGGGCTCGGCGGTGCTTCGGCGGCGGCATCGCTGGGCGAACTCGGATACAATGTAAAGATATTCTGCATTTCCGACAGCCCGCGACGCGCACACTCCATTGCGGCTCAGGGCGGCATCAACGCCGCGAAAAACTACCAGAACGATAACGATTCCGTTTATCGTCTCTTCTACGACACCATCAAGGGAGGCGACTACCGTTCGCGCGAAGCCAACGTTTACCGTCTCGCCGAGGTCAGTTGCAACATCATCGACCAGTGCGTGGCTCAAGGCGTTCCCTTTGCGCG
>JAITHX010000200.1 GCA_031279735.1 Prevotellaceae bacterium | reverse complement strand
GATGACGCGGATGACACAGATTCAAATCCGCGTAAATCTGTAAAATCTGTAAAATCTGTGTCATCTGTGTGCTAAAAAACCGAACTGCATCCCTTATAAGTTATTTCTAACACATCCCTTAAGACTTGCCCCCGTATTTTGGACACCCCATATCCGAAGGCAATTCTTAATTCTTAATTTTTAATTCTTAATTCTAAGTCTGGAGAATACGCTCAGCGGAAGTTTCTTTCCGAACCTGTCGCACAGGACGAGTTCGCCGAAGGTTTTTTCTTTGTATTTGCGAAACACGCTTGCCGCGAGAGTGTCGGCTATCAGTGCGGAAAAGCCGTTGGAATAGAGATTAAGGACGAGGAAGGCGTTATCCGCCAGCAGCGCCCTGCAAAGCTCCATCATTTCGAGGAGGTTTTCGTCTAATTTCCATTTCTCTCCGTCAACCCCGTGACCGTAGGCCGGCGGGTCGAGGATTATGCCGTCGTACAATCGTTTGCGTCGCGCCTCCCTTTGCGCGAACCGGAGCGCATCCTCTATCACCCATCTTATTCCGTCCATGCGGGAAGATTCCATGTTGTCGCGCGCCCAGCTCACCACCTGTCTCACCGAATCGAGATGAACGACATCGGCTCCCGCCGCCCTTGCCGCAAGAGAGGCGGCTCCGGTGTAGGCGAAAAGATTGAGCACGCGGGGACTGTCGATGTTCAGTGCGCGGACGCTGTCATAGACATAGTTCCAGTTGGGCGCCTGTTCGGGAAAGATGCCTACATGCTTGAACGAAGTCAGCGCGGCGTTCAGGTTCATTTGCATACCCTTGTAGCGGTAAGGCACCGCCCAGCGATCGGGCAGCTTCCTCCCCGTCCACGTGCCGGAATCCTCCTTTCCCGACTTGCCGAATCCCGCGCCGGCAACGAACGCAGTGTCGGCGAGCCGGCGCCATTCTTCCTCCTTCATCGACTTAGCCCAGATAGCCTTGGGTTCGGGACGGCGCAGGACAAAGTCGCCGAACCGTTCCAGCTTTTCGAAGCCGCCGCAGTCTATCAGTTCGTAGCGGTTCCACGCCGGCGAAAGCGTCAGCATGAGGGGCAAATGATTTGAGGATTACTTTTCATCGAGGAATTTCAGACAGTTGAACAATCGTTCTATTTCCTTCAGCGAGACGAAAGGTTCGGCATTTTCCTTTATGGAGCAGATGAAGTCTTGGATTTCGAACTGTTCGAGATCGCCCACTTCGGGGAGACCTGCCAGTCCCTTTATCAGGTTGCCGGTAATAGCCTTTGCGGGTTTGAGCGAGTGCCATTCCCTTTTTCTCAGGTCGATGAACGCGAGGCTGCGTTCCGCGATTATTCTGAGGTCGTGACGTTCAAAGAACCCCACGGGTATTCCGGTGATTGTCGATGTTGCGCCGGTGACGAATTCGAGGTTTACCACCTGCATTTCCATGCGTTTAGAGATAAGCGGGAGCAGAGTTCTGGTAGCCCTCACCACATCCTCGCCCGCAAGCATTATGGACGACATTATTTCGGCCGTCACATCCGATTCCTGACGCTGCTGCAAATAAAGATATTCTCTGTTGAAGAAAATGTTGCGTATGGCGGGATACTCGTCGACGAGGTCTTCTATGCCCCAGAAATAGATTTTGGGAAACGAAATCTGCGCCATGATTCCCGCTTCGATAGCAAGGTCGCGCACATATTTTATGTCGGAGTTCATCAGCGCCTCGTAGTATTCCACAAAAATGTGTTTGCCCGCCTTTATCGAATCCGACATGATCTTCCTGCGTATCCTGTTGCCCAGAAAAATGATGGCGTCGGAGGCTTGCGTCAGTTCCTCGAACGAGGAAAATTCCGTTTCGGAGTAATCCTCTCTGCGATCGCCGTAAAACCATGTTCCCGCGAAAATTACACCCTCGTTGTCCAAACGGGACAAAACTCTTCTGTATGTTTCAAAGTTGTCGGAATTACCCGCAAACGATATTCTTATTGTTGATTTCATGCCTGTTTTCTTAATTGAATCAGGCGCAAATGTAATTGTTTCGGATTACATTGCAAAATTAATATGTCCGGCAGGCACTAATCACTAATCACTAATCACTAATCACTAATCACTGATTCATCTTACTTTCCAATTCACGCAGCATACTTTGGGTGGTCAGCTGCAAACCGTATTCGGGCAACCAGCCCCATTCCTCCTTCGCACAACTGTCGTCCAGACTGTTTGGCCAGCTGTCGGCAATAGCCTGCCGCACGGGATCCACGCAATATTCCATTTTAAAGTCGGGAATATATTCGAGTATCGACTTTCGCAGAGCTTCGGGATCGACGCTCATGGCGGTAACATTGAATGAATTTCGATGAACCAGACTGTCGGGATTAGCCTCCATGAGATTTATCGCCGCCGACAGTGCGTCGGGCATATACATCATGTCCATGAACGTTCCCGCAAGCAGCGGACATTTAAACACCCTGCCCTCAGCCGCCGAATGATAAATCTCGACAGCATAGTCGGTGGTTCCGCCGCCCGGAGGCGCAACGTGGGAAATAAGTCCGGGATAGCGAACCGAACGGGTATCCACCCCGAAACGCTTGAAATAATAATCGCCGAGCAATTCGCCAGCCACCTTCGTCACTCCGTACATGGTTTGTGGACGCTGGACTGTGTCCTGCGGCGTCCTGTCCTTCGGGGTATAGTCACCGAAAGCACCGATGGAACTCGGCGTGAATACGGCGCAATGCTGTTCGCGTGCCACCTCGAGCAGATTGAACAGACCGCCCAGACCTATGTGCCATGCGAGCTGGGGTTTACTTTCGGCAGTAGCCGAGAGCAGAGCCGCCATGTTATAAACCGTATCAATCCTGTATTTTTTCACCGCTTCGGCAATCTGCATCGCATCCGTGATATCGACATGTTCCGCAGGACCCGATTCGAGCAGTTCGCCCGTCGGTTCCGCACCTTTAATATATCCCGCCACCACATTTCGACTGCCATATCTCGCCCTCAAAAGCATCGTAAGTTCAGAACCCAACTGTCCGGTAGAACCTATTATCAATATGTTTTTCATTCTTCTTTTCGTTTTAAAAAACGCGCAAAATTAAAACAATTATCCATACGGAAAGTTACAATTCATCGTGGCTTTAGCCCAATACTGTCAAGTTCGTAATTCGTAATTCCCAGAGTGATTAGTGTCTGCCGGAGTTGACCGCCTATCTCACAATTTTAACACGACAGAAGTATATTACAGTTATAAAGGGCAAGGCTGGAGCCTTGCTTTTAGCCGGGCGTAGCGAGACGTTACGCCCAACCTGCGCGTGCTGAAATAGTTTTGCAGAAGTGTAAACCACTTTCGGCGCGTGCCGAAACCGTTTTGCAGGAGTGTAAACCACTTTCGGCGCGTGCCGAAACCGTTTTGCAGGAGTGTAAACCACTTTCGGCGCGTGCCGAAACCGTTTTGCAGGAGTGTAAACCACTTTCGGCGCGTGCC
>JAITHX010000179.1 GCA_031279735.1 Prevotellaceae bacterium | reverse complement strand
TTAGAAATAACTTAGCACACAGATGACACGGATGACGCAGATTCACGCAGATTCAAATCCGCGTAAATCTGTGTCATCCGTGTCATCTGTGTGCTAAAAATCCGAACTGCATCCTTTATGTTATTTCTAACACATCCCCTAACTATCGTATTATCGCATTCGCGATTGCGGAATGAATTTCGTCGGGGGATTTCATTCCGGCACGGTCATCGACGCAATCAATTCGCATAAAATTCCCGATGGAGGAAGTCATATCCAGATATCGTTCCCGCACTTTGCGCTGTAGGACGAGATCGGATTCATGAATATCCTTTTTGCCTTGCAGATAGGATCTGTCGTCGCCTTTGCGTTCTGCCAGCAGATTCCGTTCGGTAAATTCGGAGGGGACATCGAGGAAGAAGGCGAAGTCGGGACGCGGGATGTCGAAAATCTCAAATTCCATGCGGCTGATCCATTGTTCGAGGGATTTCCGTTCGAGTTCGCTGTCGATTTTGGCGCATTGGAAAGCTATGTTGGAATAGACATAGCGGTCGAGTATTACGGTTTCGCCTTCGTCGAGTTTTTTTCGGAGCATGGGAGCGGCGTCGCGTCTGTCGCCGGCATACATCAGCGCCACGAGTTTGGGATGCACGGCGGCGCCGAACTCTCCCCGAAGAAACGAGGCTATCAGGTCGCCGTAGAGCGGAGCCTCGAATCGGGGGAAGTGCAGAAACGAGGTTTTCTGTCCTTTTTCCGCGAAATGATTGCGCAGCATGTTCACCTGAGTGCTTTTGCCGGCGCCGTCGAGACCTTCGAATACTATCAGCACGGTTCGTCAGTCGTTTAAGAGTTCGAGAATCATATCCTTCAGTTGCGTCAGGTTATGCTCGGTGACAGACGAGATGAAGACCTTCGGGATGTCCTTCACCGTTTGCTGCACTTCGCGAGTCAGTTCGGCAAGCAGTTCGTCGTCGAGCAGATCGCATTTCGAGACTGCGAGTATTCGTTTCTTGTCGAGCATTTCGGGGTTATACTTCTCCAGTTCGCCCACGAGAGTGCGATAGTCGGCGGCGATGTTGTCGCTATCGGCGGGAACCATGAAGAGCAGCAGAGAATTACGTTCTATATGCCGCAGGAAGCGCAGCCCCAGACCTTTGCCGGCGTGTGCGCCTTCGATTATTCCGGGAATGTCGGCCATGACGAAAGAGCGCATGTCGCGACATTCGACTATTCCAAGACTGGGTTCGAGCGTGGTAAAGGCATAATCGGCTATTTTGGGTTTTGCCGCCGAAACTGATGCGAGCAGGGTTGATTTGCCCGCGTTGGGGAAGCCCACGAGACCCACGTCGGCAAGAAGTTTCAGTTCCAGCACATACCAGCCTTCCGCCCCTTGTTCGCCCGGTTGCGAGTATCGCGGAGTCTGGTTGGTGGAGGATTTGAAGAAAGCGTTGCCCTTTCCGCCCCGTCCGCCCTGGAGCAGAATCTGCTCGTCTCCGTTTTCCGTTACTTCGCACAGCAAGTTTCCGTTTTCGTCCTTCGCCACCGTTCCTACGGGCACTTCGACTATTTCGTCTTTGCCGTCGGCGCCGTGCCGGAGGTTTCCGCCGCCGGATTCGCCGTCTTCGGCGCGGACATGTTTTCGATATTTGAGGTGAATCAAAGTCCAATATTGAGAGTTGCCTCTGAGTATCACATTGCCGCCGCGTCCTCCGTCGCCTCCGTCGGGACCGCCTTTAGGCACATACTTTTCCCTTCGCAGGTGCATTGCTCCGGCGCCTCCGTTTCCGGAGCGGAAAAATATCTTTACATAATCTATAAAATTCGATGAAGCCAAATCAAGTAAAAGTATTAAAAACAAAAGTAAAACGACAATCCCCCTTTCCGCGTCCGCTTCTGTCGGGGAAAGGAAGAGGGGATTGTCGATTCTCGTTCGGCATCAGAACGGAAGGTCGTCGTCCTGTTGCGTTTCGCCCACGCTGTAGTCTTCGCTTGCGGGGGCGGTTGCGGGAATTGCGGGAGTTGCGGGAGTTGCGGCGGCGACAGTCGTCGGGGCTGCTGCGGCAGTGCTTGCGGGGGGTAGTCCGCGCTGCACTCTCCATGCTGTTATGTCGGTGTACCACGATCCGTTAAACTCTCGCGAAGCAATATCCACACTTACCGTAAGCATGTCTCCGATGTTGAAGCTGCCGATGTCCGATGTTTTGTCGTTCCACAACGTCATGCATATTTTGCGCGGGAACGCTCCGTCAACTGTTTCGAGGACAAATTCCTGTTTCTTCCATTCGCCTCTTGCCGATACTCCTTTTTTCAATTCCGGCACTAGTAATAATCTGCCTGTGATTTCCATATTAACTTATGTTTTTTTGATTTATTATTATTTCTCTTTCATTTCCGCTTTCGGGATTTTCCCGCTGATGCTGCTTGACGAGTTCGCTGAACAGTTCTTTGACTTTGTTTGCTCTGGCAATGTCTGTCAGGACGATGTTGGAGTCAAAGTAGCCATATACGTGCAGTCGGATGTCGCCCAAGCCGATAATTCTTTTGTACCACGGTTCGGACAATATCACTTCCCTGATCTTCGACGTTTCAGTTTCGGTGGTTACCCGATTGAATACGCCTTTTTTGCACAGCAGTCTCGTTGTCGAGAGGCGGTAGCTGCCCGAATAGGTTTCATACCATGCGAATAAGGCTCTGCCTGCGGGATAAAGCAGAAAAAGTCCGACCCATGCCAGTTTCCAATGCAGGTACACGAGCGCCACCATCGCAGCCATCAGCACGCAGCGGGCGTATGTTTTGAGGTTGGTCCACTGACTCGATTTGCCTACCCATATTATCTTTTCGCCGGTATTCATGACATGTCTATCCAAGTGTGGTTTATTGCGTGTATTCTTCCGTAAAATACCGGTAGAACAGCGGGATGGTTTTTATTCCCGCGTAGAAGTTGCTCAGCGGATAGTTTTCGTTGGGCGAATGTATTGCATCGCTTTCCAGTCCGAATCCCAGAAGAACCGACTTCACGCCCAGCTCTTGCTCGAACGTGGCGATTACCGGTATGCTGCCTCCGCTGCGCACGGGTACGGGCGACGTTCCGAAAGTCTCGGTCAGAGCGCGATGCGCTGCGCGGTATCCTGCCGAATCGGAAGGCGACACGTAAGCCTGACCTCCGTGATGCGGAGTGACCGCTACCGTTACGCAATCGGGCGCAAGGCTCTCGAAATGCGCCTTGAACAGTTCGGCGATCTTCGCGCTGTCCTGATTTGGCACCAGCCGCATGGATATTTTGGCGTATGCTTTCGAGGGGATGACGGTTTTCGCTCCCTCGCCGGTGTATCCGCCCCATATTCCGTTGATGTCGAGTGTGGGACGTATTCCGGTTCTTTCGGGCGTCGTGTATCCTATTTCGCCCCAGACGCTGTTTATGTTGAGGGATTGCTTGTAGTTTTCGACGGAGAAGGGCGCTTTTGCCAGCTCCCGTCTGTCCTCGTTGCTCACTTCTTCCACGTCGTCGTAAAACCCTTTCACAGTGACCCGTCTGTTTTCGTCGTGCAGCGACGCTATCATCCGGCACAGTATGTTTATGGGGTTCGCCACTGCTCCGCCGAATATTCCCGAATGTAGATCGCGCGACGGTCCGGTGACTTCGACTTCAATGTACGACAGCCCTCTCAGCCCCGTTGTGACGGAAGGAACGTCCCGGGCAACCATGCTTGTGTCCGACACGAGGATGATGTCCGACTTGAGCAGCTCCTTGTTTTTCGCGCACCAGGTTTTCAGCGATCCCGAACCTATTTCCTCTTCGCCTTCTATCATGAATTTCACGTTGCAGGGCAGAGTGTTCGTTGCCACCATGCTTTCGAAAGCCTTGGCGTGCATGAAGCCCTGTCCCTTGTCGTCGTCGGCGCCGCGGGCATAGATTTTTCCGTCGCGCACTTCGGGTTCAAAGGGCGCCGAGTTCCATAGCTCTACGGGGTCAACGGGCATTACGTCGTAGTGCGCGTAAACCAGCACGGTGGGCAGGGCGGGATTGATGCTTTTCTCGCCGTAAACAATGGGGTTGCCTTCCGTTTCGAATATTTCGGTTTTGTCGGCGCCCGCCGTGTCGAGAGTTTTTTTCCAGTATTCGGCGGCTCTGCGCATGTCGGGCTTGTGTTCGGTTTGCGAGCTGATGGAAGGTATGCGAATCAGTTCGAACAATTCGTCGAGGAAGCGTCCTTCATTCTTTTTTATGTAATCGTCAATAATGCTCATGTTCAAAAAATATCTTTTGTAGTATAATTATTTGTTCCGGTTGGTTATCTGAACAGATACGGCAGTCCTTTGTTTATATTCTTAATGGCGATGCCGGTGCCGCGCGCCACGGCGAGAAGAGGATTTTCGACCACCTTAAATTCGATGTTGATCTTATCGCTCAAGCGTTTGTCCAGACCTCTCAGGAGAGCGCCTCCGCCGGTGAGATAAATTCCGTTGCCCACTATGTCGGCATACAGTTCGGGGGGGGTCTCTTCCAGCACCGCCATTACCGCCGATTCGACTTTCATCAGCGATTTGTCGATGCACGAGGCTATTTCTTCGTAATTCACGGGTATTTCTATCGGGAGCGCGGTCATCAGGTTTGGACCTCTCACGCTGAAATCTTCGGGCGGATTTTCGAGTTCGTTCAGGGCTGAGCCTACGGATATTTTTATTTCTTCGGCAGTTCGTTCGCCCACTTTCAGATTGTGCTGTTGACGCATATACTGTTGGATGTCGGCTGTAAAGCCGTCGCCGGCTGTTCTTATGCTCTGGTTGCACACTATGCCGCCGAGAGCGATGACGGCTATTTCGGTGGTGCCGCCGCCTATGTCCACTATCATGTTTCCTTCGGGCGCTTCGACGTCGAGACCTATGCCGAGAGCTGCCGCCATGGGTTCGTGTATCAGATAGACATCGCGACTGCCGGCCTGGTCGGCGGAATCTCTCACTGCGCGCACTTCCACTTCGGTGCTTCCCGACGGGATGCATATAACCATGCGCAGGGAGGGGGTGAAAAAGTGATGTTTTTTCGGAATCATTTTTATCATTCCGCGAATCATTTGTTCGGCTGCTTCGAAGTCGGCGATTACGCCGTCTCTGAGCGGGCGAATCGTTTTTATGTCTTCGTGGGTTTTGCCGTGCATTTGTCTGGCTACTTCACCTATAGCTATGGTTTTACCCGAGTTCTGATCGATTGCCACTATCGAGGGTTCGTTTACCACAACCTTGTCGTTGTGTATGATTATCGTGTTTGCAGTGCCCAAGTCCATTGCAAGGTCTTGAGTCAAAAATGAAAAACTCATTGTTTCTTTACTGTGTTTAATTATTTGTTTTCAATGTTTGAAGTGTCTGTATCCCGTGAACGACATCGACAGTCCCGCCTTGTTGCAGAAGTCGGTAGATTCGCTGTCCTTTATCGAGCCTCCGGGCTGCACTATCGCCGTGATGCCCGCCCGCGCCGCAATTTCAACGCAGTCGGGGAAAGGGAAGAACGCATCGGAAGCCATCACCGCGCCTTCAGTCGAAAAATCGAACGAACGGGCTTTGTCTATTGCCTGTTTCAGTGCATCGATCCTCGACGTTTGCCCGACGCCGCTTGCCAGAAGCTGGCTGTTGCGGGCGAGGACTATGGCGTTGGATTTAGAATGTTTCACGAGTTTGTTTGCGAAAATCAAGTCGGCTGTTTCGTTCTCGGAAGGCGCTTTCTCGGTTACTGTTTTAAGGGTTGAAGACATTTCGGTGATTCCGTCGGCGTCCTGCATCAGAATTCCGTTGAGAGCCGAACGAAACCGGCGCGTTGGGCGCGCATAAGGTTTCATTTCCAGTATGATTCGATTTTTCTTGAGAGTCAGTATCCGCATGGCGTCCTCGGTGTATGCGGGGGCGAGGATTACCTCAAAGAACAGTTTGCCCGTTTCTTCGGCACACTGTCGGTCAACCGCGCGATTCGTGACTATTACGCCTCCGAACGCCGAGACCGGATCGCCCGCCAGAGCCTTTTTCCACGCTTCCGCAGGCGAAGCGTCCGAAGCGCATCCGCAGGCGTTGTTGTGTTTCAGGACGGCGTAGGTCGGTTCGTCGAACTCGGCTATCAGTTCCAGCGCGGCGTCGATGTCCAGCAGATTGTTGTAGGATAGTTCCCTGCCGTGCAGCTGGACGAAAACCTCGTCGAGCTTGCCGAAGAACGTTCCGTTCTGATGAGGATTTTCGCCGTAGCGCAGCTGAACAGACTGTTCGGGGTCGAGAGCAGGAAACGGAGAGCGGGAAGCGAAGGAGCTGGAAACGAAGGAGCTGGAACTGTCCTGCGGGCTGACGTCTCCGTTGAGTTTCGAGACGAAGTAATTCGTTATGGCTTCGTCGTATTCGGTTGCGGCGCGGAAAGCCAGACATGCGTACGACAGTCTGTCCTCCAAGTCGCTCGATGCATTTTTGGAAACCAGAAGTTTCAGCAGCGCATCGTATGAGTTCCGCGAAGCCGCGACAAGCGTATTTTCGTAGTTTTTAGCGGCGGCGCGAATCAGGGCGATTCCGCCTATGTCGATTTTCTCGATAATTTCTTCGTGAGAGGCGCCGGAAGCGAGAGTTTCGGAAAAGGGATAGAGATCCACTATTACAAGGTCTATTTCGGGGATGCCGTACTGCCGGAGTTCCTGTTGGTCGGAATCGTTGTCCCTGCGTCCCAGTATTCCTCCGAACACTTTGGGATGAAGCGTTTTCACCCTTCCTCCGAGTATTTGTGGATAACCCGTAAGATTTTCCACGGAACGAACGTCCGCGAAGTTTTTTATGAAATCAAGCGTGCCGCCCGTCGAATATATTGTAACTCCGCTATTTCTCAGTATTTCGACTATCTTTTCAAGTCCGTCCTTACAATAAGCGGAAATCAGCGCCGATTTAATTTTTTTAGAATCCATTATTCTTAAAACTAACATTATTTCAACATCTTGATAACGCCGTAAACGGCATTAACAAGGCATAAAGGTATTAATTTTTTTAATATTTCAAGACGCATCCCACGTTCTTCCTTTTTTTCGTGCGGGGGGTATAGGGTATGGGGTATAGGGTGGGGTGTCCAAAATACGGGGGTAAGTCTTAAAATCTTTCTCCCTTTTTTCACCGCATTGCGGTGTTTTTTTACCGCAAAGGGCGCAGAGGCTTCGCAGAGAACGCAGAGGCTTCGCGTCCTTTGCGCTGTGTGTGCTTCGCAAAGGACGCGAAGCCCTTGC
>JAITHX010000225.1 GCA_031279735.1 Prevotellaceae bacterium | reverse complement strand
CAGCCCTTATATCCGGCTGTAAATATTTATTAACGGAAGATATGGCCGACGGACAGACAATAGACAATAGATTAACAATAGTAAACATTTATGCAAAAGAGAATATCTTGAAATATATTCCTATCGAGAATTGACGAATTACGAATTACGAATCAATTACGAATTACGAATTACGAATTACGGCCGACTGCGGTTGTACAGCCGCAGTCGGCCGTAATTCGTAATTCGTAATTCGTAATTGATTCGTAATTCGTAATTGAGAATTGTTTTGTAGAATGGAAAAAATACCTTAAACTTGCGTTTTGAAAATAAATTGTGTGTACATAATGAAAAAGGAAGAAAACGACGATACAGACCTCAACCCGCAACGACGACGAGAAAAATTCACTCTGATTTGCACGACTGTAGTCACCGCGCTGCTCTATGCAGGACTTATCGCGTGGTGGCATTTCCATACTCCCTCGATCGACCTTCGCGTTCAGGCGCCCGGCGCCGACAATCGTCCCGAAGGCAAAACCCGCTCGGCAAACGATGTGCTGATAGGAGAGTTCTTTATGCGATATGCCGACGAGACCTCCTCCCTTCAGGGCAAATGGCGATGCTTTCGGGGTCAGGACTTTTCGAACGTGGTGCGTACCGACGACAAAATCAATCTCTCCGACGAAAGCTATCCCGTTGAATGGAGCTTCGAAACGGGCGAGGGACATGCCGCTCCAGTGATTTTCAACGGCAGGGTCTATGTGCTCGACTACGACGAAAAACTCAGTTCCGACGCTCTGCGCTGCTTTGCGCTCGAAAGCGGACGGGAATTGTGGCGACGCTGGTACCGAGTGCCGATGAAGCGGAATCACGGCTTTTCGCGCACGGCTCCCGCAGCGGGCGAAAAATACGTGATAACCGTCGGACCGCAAGGGCACGTGATGTGCTGCGACCCCGACGACGGAAAGATGAAATGGACGCTCGACATGCGCAAACACCTGAAAACCGAAGTGCCGTTCTGGTATTCGGGTCAGTGTCCCCGAATCGACGGCAGCACTCTCGTGCTCGCTCCGGCGGGCGACAGCGTGCTGCTTGCCGGAATCGACTGCGAAACGGGCGCAATGCTCTGGACGACTCCTAACAGTCCGCGATTCAAAATGTCGCACTCCTCGATTACGCCGATGACCCTGAGCGGCAAAAAAACCTATGTCTATGCCGGAGTCGGCGGCGTATGCGGAATTTCCGCCGAACCAGCCGACGCGGGCGCTCTGCTCTGGAGCATCGACAAATGGCAGCCGTCGGTCATCGCTCCTTCGCCGCTGCAAGTCTCGCCGTCGGAAATCTTCATGGTGGCAGGCTACGGAACCGGCGGCGCCCTGATGACCGTCGTCAAGTCCGGCGCGAACTGGAACGTCGCGTTCAGGGAGCGATACAAGCCGGCGGAAGGAATGTCGAGCGAACAGCAAACTCCCATTCTCTACAACGATATGCTCATCGGCATCATGCCCAAGGACGGGGGCGTGATGCGCGGACGATTAGTGTGCCATTCGCCGTCCGACCTGCACTCGCCAGTGTGGACATCCGACGAACGCTTCGGACTCGGACCCTACCTTGTTGTCAACAACAGTCTGTTCGTCTTCAACGACGACGGCGAACTCTTCGTTTACGACATACTGAAAAACGGATTGAAACTCCGAAAGAGGCAGCGCGTCATGGACGGCGTCGATGCATGGGGACCGATGGCTTATGCCGACGGACGCCTCATAGTGCGCGACGCTCATCATGTGTGCTGTTTGAAAATAACCATCTAATTTTAATATCAAATGCTTGACACGAACGCAATACGCGACGATTTCCCCCTGCTCTCGCGCAGAATCTACAACCGGCCTCTGATTTATCTCGACAATGCCGCCACAACCCAGAAACCCCGCCGAGTGATAGAAAAGGAACGCGAGGTTTACGAAACTCTCAATTCCAACATTCATCGCTCGGTGAGCCGGCTGGGCGCACTCTGCACCGAAAAGTACGAAGAGGCGCGCTCGACGGTGCGCGAATTTATAGGCGCCGAAAGTCCCCGCGAAGTGATTTTCACCTCCGGCACCACCGCCGCCATCAACCTTCTCGCTTCCTCGTTCGGCGAAAGATTCGTCGAACGGGGCGATGAAATCATCGTCGGCGAATCCGAACATCATTCCAACATAGTCCCGTGGCAGATGCTTTGCCAGCGCAAGGGCGCAATACTGAAAACGCTCCCCTTCGACAACCGCGGCGACTTGAGAACCGAACTGCTCGACTCGCTCCTCTCCGACCGCACGCGCCTTGTGTGCGTCGCCAGCGCGTCGAACGTGCTCGGAACGGTGAACCCGCTCGCCCTCGTCACGGCGAAGGCTCACGCGGCGGGAGCATACGTTCTGGTTGACGGGGCGCAGGGAATACAGCATCTCGAAACCGACGTGAAAAGGGAGGACTGGGATTTCTATGTCTTTTCGGGTCACAAGGTGTATGCTCCCACCGGCATAGGCGTCCTCTACGGAAAGGAGCGGCTTCTCGATCTCCTGCCTCCGTGGCAGGGAGGCGGCGACATGGTGAAATCCGTCACGTTCAAGGAAACGCTCTACGCCGACTTGCCGCTCAAATTCGAGGCGGGAACGGCGAACTATGTAGGCGCCATCGCTCTTGCCGAAGCTCTGCAATACCTTGCGGATACCGGTCTCGACGACATCCGCGCCTACGAACGCGACCTGACCGACTATGCCCTGCGCAAACTCTCGGCAATCGACGGACTGCGAATCTTCGGCACCTCGACGCACAAGGTCGGGATAGC
>JAITHX010000257.1 GCA_031279735.1 Prevotellaceae bacterium | reverse complement strand
AAAGGCTTCGCAAAGGGCGCAAGGGCTTCGCGTCCTTTGCGAAGGGCGTGCGGTTACGAGTCTTGAGGCTTGACTCGCAGCCTCCGGCAACCTTGCACAAAGGACGCGAAGCCTCTGCGCCCCCTGCGAAACCTTTGCGTCCTCTGCGGTGAAAAAACACCGCGACGCGGTGAAAAAACACGCAACCTTTTTCCACACAATTCCCAGTAGAACCCTTAATTTTAACACGACGAAAGTTAAAGTTGCAATCTTACTGCCTTATAACAGCCCTACAACAATCCTGCAATTGTATAACAACATTAAGAAGCAGTTAAAAAAACATAAAATCGAATTGAAAATGCGCGGGTTACATTACCTTTGCGAGCATAAAAAATGTATTAGTACGTATAATATACAACAAGTATTAAAATCAAGTATATGGAAAAAGAAACTATCGTAAAATGGATACTGGGCGCAATAGGCGGCGGAATAGGCGCCATAAGACCTACGCTTCCGCTTGCGGCAATATTGTTTTTCGCAATAATCATGGATTGCGTCAGCGCATACGGATTAAACCGGCGATTGAAGAAAATGTATCCCGACAAAGTGGACGGGAAATTCAAAAGCAATCTCGGATTCAATATCTTCAAAACAATGTTCTATGCCTACGGAACAATCGTGCTGCTTCATCTCGTTGAACATTCGTTCAAAATCAGCATCAATCTTGCCGGAATAGGCACGGGCGTTTTCTGTCTGATTCAGATAACTTCCATCCTCGAAAACTATAGTTCCGCCAGCGACGCGAAATGGGCTAAGGTGTTGCAGAAATTTATCGCCGACAAAACCAAGAAGCATCTCGACATAGACGTGGCGGAAACTTGATGCGGATTCGACAGATTTGCGCGGACTGGAATCCGCGCAAATCTGTGTCAGCTGTGTCATCTGTGTCATCTGCGTGCTAAGTTATTTCTAACGCATCCCTAAGTTATTTATTCCGCATCCCCGGCGGGAACGGCGCTGTTTTTTCGTTCTGCGGTACGGAATTTGGATATTCGGATAAAGAATTTGAATAAAAAGTTATAACTTTGCACCTGTTTTTAATGAAATATTAAATGAGGGTTTCAAACGGTAGAATAGGAAAAAGGAAAAAACCGGACATAAATATTCATGCAGCCTTGCTTCTGCGATTCCTGACGATCATGTTCGTCTTCTCCTTGTGCAGAGTATTGTTTTTTACGTTCAACGTTCCGACGTTCAGCGGCATGACAACCGACAAGTTCCTGAAAATAATGAGCGGAGGATTGCGGTTCGACCTTTCCGCCGCGCTATACACCAATGCTCTCTACATCCTCGCCCAGATCATTCCCTTCAAGTTTCGACATCGGAGGACATATCAGAGCATCCTTGCCGCGCTCTATTTCGCAACCAACGGAATAGCTATCGCTCTCAACTGCATAGATATCGTGTATTACCGATTTACCTTTCGACGCACCACCGCAGCGGTTTTCGCCGAATTTGCCGCCGACATAGGCAATACCGCACTGATGCTGCAACTGCTCAAGGACTACTGGTGGCTGCTCGTCGTATTCGTCCTTCTGATAACTCTGGTCGTGAAAATGCACAACATGTTCAGGGTCGGGCGTCCGCTGATTCGCGGCAGCGCTATGTACTACACGCTCAGCAGCCTTCTGTTCGCGGTTTATGTCGGGCTGTTCGTAGCCGGCGTTCGCGGCGGCTTTACCGGAACCACCCGCCCCATAACCATAAGCAACGCCGGAGCATACATCACCAAGCCCGTCGAGGCGGGACTGGTGCTCAACACTCCCTTTTCGATTTATCGCACCATCGGACGCCGCCACTATCCCCGTCTCAGCCTGTTCGACCCCCAAACGGCGGAAAGGCTCTATTCGCCCGTCCATCGTCCGGCGAAGGAAAACCGGAAGTTTACGCCCCGCAACGTGATGATCATCATAGTCGAAAGCCTGAGCAAGGAATTTGTCGGCTCGCTCAACTCCGAATCGGGCAAAACCGGCTATCGCGGCTATACTCCCTTTCTCGATTCGCTGGTTGCCGAAAGCTTTGTCTTCGACCGCTCGTTCAGCAACGGAATGAAGTCCATCGACGCTATGCCCTCGATTCTCGCCTCCATCCCCTCGCTCTACGAACCATACGTCCTCTCGCAATACTCGAACAACGAAATTCGCGGACTCGCTGCCCTGCTGAAGGACGAAGGCTACGACTGCTCGTTCTTTCACGGAGCGCCCAACGGATCCATGGGCTTCGACGCCTTCGCCCAATCCGCCGGATTCGCGCACTACTACGGAATGAACGAATACGGCAACAGTGCGGATTCCGACGGACATTGGGGTATCTGGGACGAAGAGTTCCTGCAATTCGCCGCCCGAACGCTGAACGGAAAAAGCCAGCCCTGGTTCGCATCGGTTTTCACCCTCTCCTCGCATCATCCGTTCAAAGTGCCGGAACGATACACGGGCAGATTCCCCGCCGGAACAGAACCCATACATCAGTGCATCGGATACACCGACATGGCGCTGCGTCGCTTTTTCGCCGCTATCTCGAAAACGCCGGCATACGCCAACACCCTGTTCGTGATAACCGCCGACCACACCAACCAGCTGAGCTTTCCGACAAGCAAAACCGAAGTCGGATGCTTCGCCGTGCCGATAATCGTCTTCGACCCTTCGGGCAACCTGAAAGGCAGAGAAACAGACAAAGTCGTCAAACAAACCGACATCATGCCTCTCGTGCTCGGACAGCTGAACTACGGCAAACCCTATTTCGCCTTCGGCTCCGACCCGTTCGCCGCCGAACGCGACTGCTTTGCGGTCAACTCGATGAACGGATTCATCCAAGTCGTACGCAACGAATACGTTCTTCGCATCCTCGACAACAAACCCGAAGCCCTCTACAACTACGACTCCGACCCCTTGCTGACCCGCAACCTGCGCGACTATCTGCCCGAAGTTGCCGCCCGTCTCGATTCGCTCGGCAAAGCGTTCATGCAAACCTATAACAATAGGCTAATAGACAATGAACTTGTTGTAAAGTAGCTATAAATCGACAAACATAAAATAAAAGCAAAGAAATGAAGATTACAGTTATAGGAGCAGGAAACATGGGAGGCGCGATAGTTGAAGGCGCGATTAAACGCTCGGCGGTAGAGGCGGCGAACGTGACGGTGTCGGATCCTTCGCCGCAACTGGCCGAACGGCTTGCCCGCGAAGGCGTGAAGGTGAAGTACTGTGCGGTCAATGCGGATGCTGTCGCGGGGGCGGACTTGATTATTGTTGCCGTCAAACCATGGACAGTGGAACAGGTGGGGAGAGAAATAGCCCCGTTCATAGACGGCAGCCGCCAGGCGATAGTCTCCATTGCGGCTGGCGTCGCCTTCGCCCGACTCGAAGAGTTTTTTTCGGACGGACGACAGACGACGGCAGGACTGTTCCGCGTGATACCCAACACGGCGATAGCTACGGGCAAAAGCGTGACGTTCGTTGCCAGCCGCAACGCTTCGGCGAAACATGCGGAGCAGGTACGCGAACTCTTCGGAGCGCTCGGCGCGGTGTTCGACATAGACGAGAGCGAAATGACCGCCTGCACTGCTCTGGCGTCGTCGGGCATAGCATACGCCCTGCGCTATGTCGAGGCGGCGGTGCGGGGCGGCGAGGCGCTGGGTATCGACGCCGCAAGAGCGCTCGAAATAGTGAGAAAAACCGTTGAAGGCGCAACAAGTCTGCTCGAAGCCGGCGGGAAATTCCCGGATGCGGAAATAGCGAAAGTCACAACGCCGGGCGGAATAACGCTCAAAGGACTCGAAGCGATGGAACGCGGCGGATTTTCGCAGTCTGTCGTCGCAGGACTTATGGCTACGAAGTGATTAGTGGTTAGTGGTTAGTGGTTAGTGCCTGTCGGCTCGGTAACTCCGTCTCACTCCACCCGTCCGACAGGCACTAACCACTAACCACTAACCACTAACCACTAATTCCATAACAACCGGACAATGATCGGACATTACAACCTTATTTCGGATGCCTGCGCCGGCAAGTCTGTTGCGCAGACTTTCGGTGACCATAAAATAGTCTATTCTCCAGCCCAGATTCTTGCTTCTCGCGCCTCCGCGATAGCTCCACCACGAATATTGTTCGGGTTCGGAACAGAACACCCTGAACGTATCGACCCATCCGGAGGCGACGAACCGGTCGAACCATTCGCGCTCTTCGGGCAGAAAGCCCGACATCTTTACGTGCTTTTCGGGGAAATTGATGTCGATAGGCTTGTGACAGATGTTGAAGTCGCCGGTGAGGATGATGTGGGGTCTGTCCTGTTTCAGTTTGTCGAGGTAGAGAACGATGCTGTCGAGGAACTCCATTTTGACCGACTGCCGCAGATCGCCCGACGAACCGGAAGGGAAATAGGCGTTGACGAGAGTGAAGTCGGCAAAGTCGGCGCGAATGAGCCTGCCTTCGGCGTCGAACAGATCGACGCCCATTCCCTTGGAAACAAATTCGGGCTGAACGCGGGAGAGAATCGCAGTGCCGCTGTAGCCCTTCTTGGCGGCGGGATACCAGAAACAGCTGTAGCCGAGATTTTCAAAGGCGGCGGTGTCGATCTGTTCCGGCACAGCCTTGATTTCCTGAAAGCAAATTGTGTCGGGATTCTCGGCTTCTATCCATTCCGTCAAGCCTTTTCCGGCTGCGGCGCGTATCCCGTTCAGATTTAAAGAAACAAATTTCATAACCTAAAAATACATTTATATACGGGTCGCAAAAGTAGGTATTTTTTGAACTTTTCCGACAGAGGCAAAAAAAATAGAATTGAAAATACCGCACGTGAAGAAAATCTATTAATTTTGCAACGTATTTTACAACGACAAGGAATCGAAATGTTATGATCAAATATCGGAGAATACTGTTAAAACTGAGCGGAGAATCACTCGCGGGAAACAAAGGGTTCGGCATATCGCCCGAAGCGGCAGCGGAGTATTCCGCCGCAATAGCTTCGGTAACCGCCGCAGGAACACAGGTTGCCGTAGTCATCGGCGGCGGAAATATATTCAGAGGGCTGAGCGGCGCGGGAAAAGGATTCGACAGAGTCGAAGGCGACACCATGGGCATGCTTGCCACAGTTATCAACAGTCTTGCCCTCCGTTCGGCGCTCGAAAACGCGGGAACGAAAGCCGCAGTGCTGACCTCGATACGGATGGAACCGGCGGGCGAATTTTATTCGGCGGCAAAAGCAATGGCATACATGGAAAAAGGCTATGTGGCGATAATCGCCGGAGGTACCGGAAACCCCTTTTTCACTACCGATTCGGCAGCCGCGCTGCGCGGACTGGAACTGAAAGCCGACATTCTCCTCAAAGGCACCCGCGTTGACGGAGTATATACAGCCGACCCCGAAAAAGACCCCGCAGCAGTGAAATACGAACGCCTGACCTTCGAAGAGGCATACGGAAAAGGGCTGAAGATAATGGACCTTACGGCGTTTGCCCTCTGCATGGAAAACCGGTTGCCCATACTCGTGTTCGACATGAACGTTAGGGGCAATCTGCTGAAAGCAGTGTCGGGCGAACCGGTCGGCTCCGTAATCGAATGAAATGAAAATCATACGCATATATAAACAATCATAAAATATTCGCACTATGGACGCAAGTAAAGCAAAGGAAGTTATCAATTCCGCAGAAAAGAAAAACCGCAAGGCTATCGATCATCTGGAAACCACATTGTCGGGTATCCGCGCCGGCAAAGCCAGTCCGGCGCTGTTCAATCAGGTAATGGTAGAATACTACGGGAATCCCGCGCCGCTGCCCCAAATCGCCAGCATCACCTCGCCCGACGCCAGAACCATCCTGCTCCAGCCATGGGAAAAGAGCATGATTCATTCGGTCGAAAAAGCAATCATGCAGGCAAATCTGGGTTTCACGCCTCAGAACAACGGCGAAACGATACGCATCAACATCCCGCCCCTCACCGAAGAACGGCGCAAAGAACTCGTAAAGCAAGCCCGACACGAAGGCGAAAACGCCAGAATCAGTCTCAGAACCTCGCGCAAGGAAGCAATGGACGTCATCCGAAAGCTCCAGAAGGACGGACTGCCCGAAGACGCAGCGAAAGACGCCGAAGCGGAGATTCAAAAACTCATTGATAACTACAATAAAAAAATAGACACCCTCCTCGAAAAAAAAGAAAAGGAAATTTTAGCGGTTTGAGAATTATCGTTAATTTTGCCCGACGAAAAAAAAACGGATAAGTTATTTGTATTTTAATGAATTATAAACAGTTTTATTACACAAGCATGAAATATTTTCTGATGAAAAAAATCGGTGCCGGCTTTATACTCGCGGCATTCGTTATGGTTGCCGCCTGCAATTCCGGCGCCAACACCACAGCAAACAACACGCCGGCGAGCGACAACAACAACAACAACAACACCTCAGCCGCATCGCCGCAGGAAAAAACCCGGATTACCGACATAGCCTACATCAGAGTCGATTCCGTGATCCAGAACTACGACATGTATCACGATTTAAGAGCCGAACTGGAGAAAAAAGCAAAGAAACTCGATGCCGAATTTGACGCCAAAGTCAAAGCCTGGCAAAAAGATATGACCGCTTTCAACGAAAAAGCGGAAAAAATGCTCCTGACCCACTCCCAGCAGGAAGAACAGGGACGACAACTGCAAATGAGGCAAAAGGAACTGATGGAAGTAACCGCCCCGAAACTGAGAGAAGAACTGATGGAAGAAGAAGCCGTTATGAACAGATCCATAAACGACGCCATCCAAAAGTACGTGGACAGATACAACGCCGACAAAAACTACTCGCTTATACTGAACGGTGCCGTAGTGCTGTCGGGCAACAGATCGATGGACATCACCGCCGAAATACTCAAAGGATTGAATCAGGAATATATCGCTACCAAAGCCGCAAAAAAATAATTATGAATTATGAATTATAAATTATGAATTGCCTGCGGGCGTTATGAATTATGAATTATAAATGCCGGGTAGGTAAGGGGAATTTCACCCCAAACCTCCCACAGAACCGAACGTGAAAGTCTCCCTTCATTCGGCTCGTCTTATCGTGACCGGTTTTAATTTGA